>JAGXRZ010000045.1 GCA_018335585.1 Selenomonadales bacterium | reverse complement strand
GCTAGCGCTGGCCGTAATGCTGGCAATGGCCGTAGGACGAATAAGAGCAAATCAGCACGATAAAATGCGGAGCCTAGTGAAGGCAGCGTAGAGTTGCTGGTCTAATCGAATCAAAAACCTAGCATCAGCGCCAAGGGATGACTACGCCCTTATACAGGCCCAGATGTCATATTATGGATGTCTAGTGGCTAGCATGCCCGAAAAACCACGGCGTTGCCCCTGTTCCCTTTGTTGAACACAGCGGTTGGTTGAGAAAAAAGCTAGCAACGCAAAACGCTTTCTGAAATTTGCCATTGCTATTCTTCTGGCACATGGTAAAATATTAATTGCGGAGTTCTCTGGACGAATACCGCATCCCCCACCCACACCTGCAGTACCACTGCTCAGTGCTCTTGGCTAAGCGGACATGGATTGGGTTACATAGTTATAGGCTAAACGTCTTAGCAAGCCACCTCAGCATCTGCCACACCCACCATGACGCCGAAGACGATGCGGCTACCGCGGCCGAAATCGTGCTGCGCGCTTCAGTCTTCCACTCTGCTACATCTGTGGACGACCTTTGCACACGGACAGGCACTACCCAAGGCAGGATCTATACCGATGGCTATGTTCCGCCGCGGGCAAGACGAGTCCGAACTAGATAAGCTCATGTCGCACTCCTCCGTCCCTCTGCGACATTCTTAGGAGGTACTTATGTCAAACGAGTTTCTCTTCCTAACCACCACTATTGTCGGCTTCGCGCTCATCCTGTTTACGTTTCGCTTCTTTGGCAAGGTCGGGATGTACTGCTGGATTGTGCTGTCGATTATCGTCTGTAACATTGAAGTGCTCAAGACCGTGGCTATAGGCGGGATTGTGGCGACAACCGGCAATGTCTTGTATGGCGCGACGTTTCTTGCTACAGACATTATTAACGAAATCTACGGGCCAAAGAGCGCACGCACCGGAGTCTGGCTTGGCTTCTTGGCAATGATTTCTACGACCGTAATGCTCCAGTTAACACTCGCCTTCGTGCCGCACGCGAGCGACTGGGCGCATCCGCACCTTAGTGCCCTATTCTCGTTTTTGCCCCGCATTGCGTTCGCTAGCTTAAGCGCGTATTTGGTGAGTCAGTTCATGGACATTCACATCTTTGTGCGGCTTAGGGCCAAATTTAGCTCGAACAAGTATATCTGGCTGCGCAACAACGGCAGCACATTGCTTAGCCAGCTCGTCGACTCGGTGGTCTTTTCGCTGTTGGCGTTTACCGGTGTATTCCCCTGGGACATTGTGCTGCAGATTACGGCTTCGACTTATCTGCTAAAGGCCGTAATTGCCCTACTCGATACTCCATTTGTCTACATCGCCCGCCACTGGTACGATACCGCCCGCGTGCGGGAAGCAGATTAGATAGGGGGCACGAGTATGGTGGCAAGGCTTGGTACGCAGCACGCGCCTGAGATTGCGGAGCTACTGGCAGAGTCGTTTCGCGTAGACCCGGCTTTTGTCGCGCTGTTTGCAGAGGTCCCACCGCGCCGGGCTAGCTCTTATAGGACTTTTATGCGGATATGGGCGCGCAGTGCGTTTCGCTTGGGGCACAGCGTGTTCGGCATGCGCGACGCCGGTGCCCTAGCGGGGGTCGTGGCCGTTACTCCCCCCGGTCCACAGCGGCAACCCATCTCGCTCAGAGACCTGCCGCTCCTGCCATCGCTCCTCTTGGGCATGCGCCTAGACGTAGGAGTAGAACTTGCCAAAGCAGTGCGCCGCCCACGCGAGGTTCCCCGCGCGACGCCGGAAATTTCCATGCTTGCCGTCAGCCCCGCGCATCAGGGCAGGGGCATGGCTAAGGAGCTACTGCAGGCCGCGCACACTGCCCTCGCCGCCGGCAGCGATAACAAGCAGGTGTACCTGTACACCACCGCGCTTGGAAGCCGCAAGTTCTACGAAAAGCAAGGCTACAGGCTTGTGGCTGCAACACAAGCGGCAGGAGCGGATGTCTACCACATGGTGTTTAACTTACCTACAACGTAAGGTAGTTCCCCTTGCTTGTCCACTTTGTGAATTTATGTTACAATTCTTGTCGCATGCCATGCAGTTGCAGCGCATGACAAACTACAGAGGAGCGCTGTAATGAAGGGTGCTAATTTCCGCTATCTGATAGCGGCCGCAGGATTTTTGACGACTTTGTGCCTCGGCACACTCTACGCGTGGTCCATTTTTATGCCCTCATTGCAGGCTGAGTTTGGCTGGAGCAGAGCCACCGTAACAGTTCCCTTCACTGTGGCCGGTTTGGTGTTTGCCTTCGGCATGGTGCCGGCAGGAAGAATCCAAGACCTAAAAGGTCCTCGCCCGCTCATTGTCTTTAGCGCCGTAGCTTCCGTCGTCGGCTATGGGCTCAGTGCCATGGCACAAAACTTGGCCTGGCTTATCATTTCTTATGGCATCATTATGGGCGCGGCTATGGCGGCAGGTTATTCGGCAGTCGTAGCCGGGGGTCTTAAGTGGTTCCCCGACATTAAAGGCACGGCTACCGGAATTCTCGTCGGCGGCTTTGGAGCGTCTGCGGCGGTCTTTGGCCCTATAGCTCACTACGCTGTGCGCGAATTTGGTTGGCGCAATGCCTTCTGGGCGCTAGGTATTGCCTTCGCCGCGATTATCGCGTTATGTTCGTTTGTCATTGTCAACCCGCCAAAGGGCTGGAAACCCGCAGGCTGGGACCCAAGTAAAGCAAAAGGCCTCCGCAAGCCCTCGCCCGAATACACGGGCTACGAGTTCCCCTTTAAGTCCATGCTGCAGACTCCGCAGTTTTGGCTGATGTGGACGCAGTTTATTCTGATTCTGTGCGGCGGGTTCAGCATCATTGTGCATCTAAGACCATTAGCATTGGAGCTTGGGCTTTCACAAGCTGCCGCGACCGGGTTAGTCGCCATCATTTCGCTGAGCAACTTGTCGGGGCGCTTCTTCTTAAGCCCCTTGTCCGACGCCATAGGCCGTCTTAAGTCCTTTACTTTAGTCGGTATCCTTATGGCTAGCGCAACCGCAGCTGCCCCCCTGGCCGCAATTTATAACATGCCGGGTCTCCTCTACTTCTCCGCTATCGTCGGCGGCGTCGCTTTTGGCGGATATCTAGGCCTCTCCCCCGCCTTTACCGCCGATTCGTGGGGTATGAAGAATGTCGGTGTAAACTACGGAGCTATGTTAACCGCTTGGGGCATCGCCTCGTTTATCGGGCCGTACTTCACGGGTCTTATTCGGGATACCACCGGCAGCTACAACCCCGCTTACCTCGTTTGGGTGGCGGCTTGTATCCCGGCCATTGTTTTCACCGAGATTTTGGTCAAGCCGGCTCACTTAAAGGCACTCGCCGCGAAACTAGGCGTGCCCCGCGCAGAGAACGCCTAGTCCCCACTTAGCCCTGTCTCCAAGCAGGCGCCTAGCGAAAGCTAAGGCGCCTCTTTCTTGTTGACAGAGCGCAATGCTTGTAGTATAGTACATTACAACAGTAATGTACTAATTCAGTTGCGAGGAGGTGCGCGATGAGGCTAGACAATGACGCAACTAAGCCCATCTACCTGCAAATAGCAGAATGGCTGGAGACACAAATTCTCGCGGAGAAGATAGCCTGTGAAGAAAAGGTGTTCTCGCAGTACCAACTAGCGGAGATGTTCAATGTCAATCCTGCTACTGCCGCGAAGGGACTCAGCACGCTAGCGGACGAAGGTATCTTGTACAAGAAGCGCGGGCTGGGGATGTTTGTCGCACCTGATGCTAAGGCCATCATCGTGCACCGGCGCCGCGAAAAGACCTTGCGACAACTAGTACTGGATCTAGTGCTGGAAGCGGAGCGCCTAGAGGTGTCGGAAATCGAACTGGCAGAAATGATACGAATGGCAAAAGTGCACTTGAAAGGAGATGGGCAGTTGTGAACGCTGTGGAGAGCGTGAGTGTGACCAAGACCTATGGAAATGTGCCGGCGATAGAAAATGTGTCACTCGTTATCGCCCCTAACAGGATCACCGGCTTCATTGGACCAAACGGAGCAGGCAAGACGACGCTACTGAAGCTGATAGCTGGCTATCTCAAACCAAAGGCCGGCGATGTGCTTATCTTTGGCGAGAAGCCCTTTAACAGCCTCAAGGTCAGTGCCAATTGCATCTTTGTCGACGACTGTATGCACTTCCCCCCTACCCTTAATCTAGACGACATCTATAGTATGGCCGGGCGCGTCTACGCTAACTGGGACAAGCGTCTAGCATATGCACTCGCCGACCATTTCGGGCTTGACACGAAGCATTCGCACTCTCGCCTGTCGCGCGGTCAACAGAGCACCTTTAACGCTATACTTGGCCTCGCTGCGCACTGCCCAGTGACTATTTTTGATGAGCCGATGCTCGGCATGGATCTTGGGGTACGACGGGATTTCTACCGCGCTATCCTGAAGGACTACATGCTGCACCCGCGCAATATCCTCTTTTCGAGCCACATGTTGCATGAGGCGGAAGAACTGCTTGAAGATGTCGTCCTCTTAAAGGAAGGGCGCAATACGCTACACATGCCCCTAGACAAATTGCAGGAATATGCCATCGGCCTTAGTGGAGTTAAAGAGGTGGTTAACGCGGCCATAAAGGACGCCAGGGTAATTTTTAGCCGTAGCATTGGCAGTGACTACACCTACGCAGTCATCGAAAATACCCTCGACGAGTCAGACCTGCATCGGGCTAAATTACAGGGCATTGAAACGTCAGCTGTTGCTGTCGCCGAGCTGTGCGTCTACCTGACGGCAACTAGGAGAGGAGAAATCGACGATGTCTTTGTTCAAACCTAGCTTACGCGTGATTGTAGCGCAGCTTTTCGCCTTTAGACTCAAGTCGCACCTAGGGTTCTTCGCCACCTTGGTCGTCGTTCACGCCTTGTCTGTTACCTTCTCCCTGTTCATAGGCCCTACAATCGGCACAACCATGGGGCAAGATTGGATTACCATACGTGACCTCGATAATGCGGTAGTGCTGCACTTTACACGCCTATGGGTGTTTGTGGTAGCTTTTCTGCTCACGACGAAGCCTTGCCGCAATGCAGACGCGCCATTAGTCAGTAATCGCTTAAGCAGCACCCTAGCGGACATAGCATTCATTTTGACGTGCTCCCTATTAGGCGGATTATTAGCAGCGTCATCGGCTGCTTTCGTGCGCTTGGTTGCGGTCGTCGTCTATGCTGGTGCACTTGTAGTCCGTGACAGCTTCTTTTTGGCTCCGAGTGAGCTACTAATGGGGAGCTTGCTAGGCAGTCTTTCAATGGCGTTGTTTGGCTCGCTCGGGTACCTAAGCGGTGCACTTATGCGCATACGATTGGGGCCTGTAATGCTTGGTTTCTTATTGTACTTTGCTGTTGTGTCCCTGATTCGCCAGTATGACTATTGGAGCGATCTCTTGCGAGCGATCGTCAATTTGTTTCCCTACGCGAACTCTCTTCCCTTCCTAGCCGCTAAATCACTGGGATTCGCAGCGGTAGTTTTCGCCATGGCGTTCATCGCTACGAAAGACCTGGAGGTGAAGGAATAGTGCTTATGGTGTGGCTTGTGTTGCTAGCCTTCATTGGGGTGGCTACCTATATTGGAGGCAAACTAGGAGCTTATGTGGTCAGGCCCGCGCTCGAGAAACAGCTACTTGGCTATGTACTTGTCGTGGTATTCTCCCCGGTCGTACTCCACATGCTACCTACCGCAAGACTCGTGCCCGCCGTAAGTGAGGCGGATTTTGCTCAGGCAAGAGAGGCAGAGCGAGCTCTGTTGTCGGCGGCCATGAGGGGTCATCCGACCAGCATCGCAGGCGTAAGACAAACGGGCACCTGGCGATTCAACCTTAGCGGTCACGAACTGGCGATAGTAGATGCTGCCTCCCGCCTACCGATAGTCATAGCCACCAAGGATGCTCGCGATGGCATAGTGGAGGTTGCGTTGTATAGCACGCCATCTATCCACGACATGTTGGATGTTACTGCACGTCTTTCCTCGCCAGTTCACATAAACTTTTCCATGCATACGCTGACTGTCGTGCGTCCAGAGACGGCTAGGATAGACCTCCTACGCTTCCGGGGTGAAATCTCTGCCAGGCAACCGGCTGCGTCCCCACACCCGGGAGTCTCCCTGCTTAATTCCATCTCCGGAACCCAAGTGCTCATGGTGCGGCTACCACGAAACGTTCACATCAAGGACCCTGCCCCTTCTTTGCTCTTTGTCGAGCAAGGAGGGTGGTAACGCCGGGCGACTGGATAGTAAATCAACAACAAGCCAGCTAGCATAGCCGCTAGTAGCGCAAACCCTAGCGAAATGCCGTGCCTAGTGGAAACAAACCCAAAGACGAGACCCACCGCGGCTGTAATTACCCTGCCCGCGAGCGATTGGTACGACTCGGCTGTCGCTCGAAACTCCGACGGGACGCGGTGGTGCAAGTAGCCCGAGACTAACGGTTCAATCACTCCCGCCGAACCATAGGCCAAAAACAGGAAGAGCATCCCCCAGAGGTTGTTGAGCAGAGCCATCATTGCCACTCCGATTACGAACAAGAGCAGGATTACTGCAAACAACGCGTCGTAGGAAACTCTGCCCTTAAGCTTGTACGCCACCAGGCCGCTAACGCTAGTGAGAAGACAGTTTATGGCTAAGACTACTCCAAAGAAGATGATGGGGACGCCTACATCATGCGCGTACAGCTGCCAAAACTCGTCCACATACACCAGGCAGGCACCGGTTAGAACGCCGTAGGCTAAGACAAACTGAATCGGCCTATGCGCACGCAAGAAGGCGAACGCCTTGCCAGCGAGGGAGGTATCGTCAGCTTCATCGCTATTTGCCCTGGCGATAGGAGGCTCGGTTAGGGAGAACGTAACCAATAGCGCCACAATGGTACTAGCGAGTGACACCCAGTAAGTTGTGAGCAGGCTGAAGTGATGGGCGACCACCCCGCCGCTGACCCCCGCTACCGCATGCGCGGCGTACTCTACAGCGCGCAGGCGTCCAAGCCTCTTCTCGAAAGAAGTCTCCTCCCCCGTGACTTTTAAGGAGTCATATAGTAGGGCGTTCTCCGTGCCGCTCGTGGCGGCGCCCGCAATTGCTGCGACAACGACTACCAGCGCGAAATGCCAAACTTCCGTAGCGTAGATCAGCACTGCAAACTCCATGCAGGTAAAGACAGCCCCGAGTATCATCATACCCTTCCGGCTAAAGCGGTCGGCTAAAGCCCCCGTGGGAATCTCAAGCGCTGCCGTTACCACGGCATAAAGGATTTCTGCTAAGACCATGAGCTGTATGGTCATGCCACGCTGCTCCCAGAACAGGCGTTCAATCGCGTAGGCCATGATCAGTGAACGAAACAGATGATATGCCATGAGTTTGTGGTAGTTATTCTTAATACTCTGCAACACAAGTCCTCCTCCCTGTTTTGGCCGCAATACCCGACCGGCTAAGGAGGAGGGCGCGCAGAGCTATGCGTAGCGACTTAACTCGGACTGCGAATGCTCATGCCCACACCTAGCTTTCTAGCCTAGCTCCCCAAGCTACCCTAATAGCTCTTTCGCCCACTGGCGGGCCGCATTTACAGAGTCATTTGTTGCTTGTCGTGTCATTTTGAAGCCCCTCTCGCCAAGGGAAGTCGCGTTCCCCGCTGCGACCATGTCCTTAAGCGACTGCGCTTCGCTCATCAGATAAGTACTAAAATATGCGGCGGTTTTCTCTTCTAGGGGCGCCAGTTGAAAGAACGAACGCACAGGTGGGGCCATGCTCCCAGCCCACACCGGCGTGCCGACGATAATCAGATCATAGTCCACGAAATCCCTTAGCGCAGGCTGTAGTGGCGGGGCCACGCCCACCTTCGCTTGGTGCCCTCCATGCAGGTAAAGCCAAGCGCCCCGTAGCGGATAGGGTGTGACTGGTACGATTTCCTCAATGTCTGCACCAATTTCCCGTGCTATGGCTTTTCCGATCAGTCGCGTATTGCCTGAATGCGAAAAATACGCTACAAGTATTTTTTTGGGCAAGCTCATTTCCTCCCTAATAGCCCTCCGCTAATGCTTTTTCTGCTTCATCGCTAGGCTCATCCGCACCGGGGAAGCGATTTTTCGCGCTCTTCACATACATATAGCCGGCGACGGCACACCCGGCGATAAAGAGCTCCACCCACCAGTAGTGTACTCCCAGATACGACATGTAAGCCGCCGCAAAGTTTATCCCCGCATGCGCGGCGAATGCTAGGACGTAGAACGGCAAGACCTGCTTCCTGACTATGCCTTCAAGAATCATGACAGATAAGGCAATCTGGATGACGATGACGAGCGCCCGCTCAAGGCCTGCTGCGAGAAACAGCCCCGGCGAGGTAGCCGTGAGGGCATTGTAGATGTGGTTAGCTGTAGCGGCATCCACCCTATTCGCAACAAACGTATGGAAGGTGCCGTTGTTTATCATTACGCTGAGCACAATGTTATTGATGTACGTGACCCCGACCAAGAGCATCGCTTCTATTCCGCCATGCCCCACGCCATAGGCTACCCCAGTAAGCCACGAAAGCCTACTCCTAAGTAGCAGGCGAAACACGCCAAGCCTCGCGGTCTCCTCAAACAGCGCCGCCGTGAGGGAAAGGAAGAGGATGTAGAGGAGCGGCTGCAGAGTAAGCGCGCGAAACCACGCAAAGTTAGGCAACACAACCTGCAGGAGAGGTATGCGGACGAGCGGCTGAGCAATGTAGAAGGCTACTGCTCCGGCTATGATCGCCCCCGTGGCATACTTGCTCTTTCTCCGTACCAGGACAAACAAGATGACTGGCAACGCAAAACACAGCAGCAAAGTAAAGGCCATTGCAGCAAGCGAAACAACAGGTACCATATGGAGCCCTCCTGACATTACCAGGCCTACTTAAACTTAACCGCCGTTCCGTAGGCAAGGATTTCGGCCGCGCCTGACATAACGCTGCTCGTGGAATAGCGGACGCAAACAATAGCGTCTGCGCCAAGCGCTTTGGCTTCCTCGACCATACGCTTAGTGGCCATTGCCCTCGCTTCGTTTAGCATGGCGACATACTCGGTTAGTTCACCGCCTACGAGAGTCTTTAGCCCGCTTAGAATGTCCTTGCCGATGTGCTTCGTTTGAATCGCCGAGCCCTTGACGATAGTAAGCGTCTCTAAAGTTTTGCCGCTGACATACTCGGTCGTCACCAAAATCATGTCCTACACCCCTTCACCTGATTTTGCCTGTGTGTATTATGTTATCCGCCGGCCTGCGAATTCCTGCACTGTCGTACGTTAGTTGTGCCTATCTCCACTTCCACAATTTCGCTCCACCCACTCGTGCGAATTGGCGGGCCCCACGTGCCGAAGCCACACGACACAATCACCTGCAGTGCTCCTTGGCGTAAGTAGCCCCAATCGACCGCGAAGATTCTCTGCGTGAGCAGGTGATTGGGAAAGAACTGCCCATGGTGAGTGTGGCCGGACAGCATTAAGTCGACGCCATTTTCTTCTGCCTCCTGTAGGGCAACCGGCTGGTGGTCGAGGAGAATAATGGGCTGCGCACGGTCTACCCCCTCCATGACAGCCGACAAGGTGCGCCGTCGCGTATAGGCGTCGTCCCGGCCTACAACGAAGAATTTGCCGTCGACGTGCGCGTAGGTGTCAATCAGCACCTTTATGCCCGCGTCTTCTAGCTGCCCTGCAGCTTCGCCCGGTTTCCCACCGATATACTCGTGATTGCCAAGCACCGCATAGCACCCAAAGCGAGGCGTAAGCTTACGCACGAGGCGCGGGAGCTCTGCGGCTGCAAACTCACCTATATCCCCGTCGATAGTATCTCCTACGAAAAACACTATGTCCGGTTCCAAGGTGCCTATGCGTTCTATCAGCCCGGTAAAACGCGCGTTGTTCGTTGCCGTTCCAAGGTGCAAATCGGAAACCAACACGGCTCGGAGAGCAAAGTTCTCCGGTCCGTGTTTATTTAGGGCCACAGCATAACGCGAAATGCGAACGGTGTGCGCCCTCCCGTAACCATAGACCAATGTGGCACAAAGGAGCACCGCTACGGCCGCCCCGACAGAGGCTCCTGTGGGTTCGCTAGGGAGGAGAAAAAGCCAAATGTCAGCTACCGCCCACAAGAGCAACCCGTGGAAGACGGCCGCGAGCCAGTAGTCGCCAATGGTAGCTACCAGATTGCCTAAGCTCCCGGGCACACGGCGCTTGTGCCTACGTGCGGCAAATGATGCGACGGCCCCAAACGTAAAGGCCACCCAGTAACCCCAGGTAGCAGGGCCAAGATGCGCGCGAGCCAACGGCAGAAAGCGCAGAGCTATGTAGTAGTTAGCTAGACCATACAAAAGCAGAAACGGCACAAAGAAGGCTACGAAACGCCTCGACACGCTTCCCATTCCGAGCGCATGACCTCCATAATGACCTCGTCATGCCATTCGCCGACGGCGAAGCGGTGCTGACGAAGGCGCCCTACCTCTTTAAAGCCACACTTTTCGTAGCAGCGGATAGCCCTCGTATTGCCGGAGAAAACGCGCAGATAGATTTTGTTAAGGTTAAGTGCGTGAAATCCTAGCCGCAGCAAGATGCGCACTGCATCTTGGCCGTATCCTTTCCCCAGATGAGTTTGCACGCCAATCGCAATGCCGATTTCCGCATGCCGATTTAGGGAGTCAATACGATGAAACCCACACCCGCCGAGGTACTCTCCGCTTAGTGTCTCCAAGGCAAACAACTTGTCACTCTCCGTGTGATGTGTGGCACTCTCAAGCCACTTCTCTTCTGCGGCCCGCGACATAGGTAGCGTAAACGCCAACAGGTATTGGGTTATCTCTGGGTTGTTTATCCATTGCATGACGTTGTCCAAGTCGGTTTTCTCCATCGCCCTGATACGAACTAGTTTGCCGCTAAACAAATGACGCGCCCCCTTAATCATGTAAACATCCTGTTTTATTCGACGCGCGGTAAGCGCCCTCCTGCTGGGGGACGAAGGGATGTCGTTGAGGGACGGAGGAGTGCGACATGCACTCAGTTTTCTCGGGTCTAGTCTTTGGTCACGCATGTGTGTATCATGAGTTACAAAGAGGTCTTTCGAGCAAGTCAAAGGAGATGGTTGGGATTATGGTTAAAGAAGCGCGTCTCTTGGAGCAGTTGCACGCCTACGGATACAGGGCTACGTTCGTTGGACTTGAATGTCTTGCCCTGCTACAGCAAGAGGTAGACGTAAGCCGGCGACGAGAGGTATCTTCTAGGTTGTACGAGTTGTTTCTACACAGGTTTCAATATAGCTGGCCACCGACAGATGGCACATGGCAAAGCATCCTCATAGTGGCGGCACCGCAGAAAGTGACGACCTTCGACTTCGCTGTCGGCAACGAGCGGTGCGAGGTCGTGATTCCCCCGACATATCTCCGGTCAGGGCGAAAGCTACTGGAGCAGCGCCTGCAGGACATTGTACCTGGGATAGACCTAAAGCATGTCCGCCTGCCTCTAAAGCTGATGGCGGCGCGTTCCGGTATTGGCCGATACGGACGCAACAACTTGCTCTATGTAGACGATTTCGGTAGTTTTAACATGCTCTTTGCCTATTACACCAACATCGAGATCACAGGCGGCAGTTGGGCTGAACCTGTACTGGTCCCCGCTTGTCATGCGTGCAGTGCCTGTATAAACAACTGCCCTACGGGCTGCATCGAAGAGCAACGGTTTCTTATCCATGCCGAACGCTGCTTAACTACCCTGAACGAACTAGAGGGGGAGTTCCCGGACTGGCTTAACCGCAGAGCGCATAACGCTCTAATCGGCTGCATGCGGTGCCAAGATGTGTGTCCCGCGAACAGCGAAGTTTTGGGGTGGCGAGAGCATGGCGCGTCGTTTTCGGCCGAAGAGACACAGACGATCCTGGCAGGGGTGTCCTCAATCAAGGAGAATCCGAAGCTCTGTGAAAAACTGGAGTCACTCGATCTATGGGCAATTGTCGACCTATTGCCGAGAAATCTAGGTGCGCTGTTATCTTAACGCAGGTGCCGCCAGAGCATGCGCCCCGAGAACCACTATTTACATTTGGTTAGTATGCCGTTAACAGCGAGGAGGTATCTTTGTGTACACAAGAGCAGCGTAACTTTAGAAAGGAAGCGAGCCTGTGGATTTTGAGCTTTGGTACATACTTGGTCTGAACAGCGTTGTACTTGACCCGCACGCAGTGTCTCCTGCGACATTTCCAAAGGTGGAGGCGGAAAAATCCGCGGAGCTAGAGGTAGTAGAAGCTGTCGAACAGCCCCTCGACGAAGAGCTGCGAGAGATTCTGCGCTGTGAAAGCGTAAGCATCGTCTACCAGCCGATTGTCTCCTTAGCTTCGGCAGAGCCGCTTGGCTATGAAGCACTCACGCGCGGCCCGCATGGCTCTCGTCTAGCAACACCTGACGCGTTGTTCACACAAGCCGAGGAGTCGGGGTCGCTCTCTGCTTTGGAGAGAATCTGTCGTGCCAAGGCTGTCAGTCATCTAGGCAGCATATCGGCTCACCAAAAGTTATTTATCAACGTGCACGCTAGGACGGTCTGCGACAGCGGTTTCGTCGGCGGGGAAACTTTGGCATTGCTCCGCCGGCAGGGGCTTGAGCCTACGCAGGTCGTTTTTGAACTTACAGAGCGCCATTACGTGGCGAATTACCAGGCATTCCAGGCCACCTTACGTCACTATCGCGAGCAAGGGTATCAAATTGCTGTAGACGATGTAGGTGCGGGTCACTCGGGCCTACTCACTCTTGCCGAAATCAAGCCTGACTATATAAAAATAGACATGTCACTAGTACGAGGGCTTGACCACGACCTCGCTAGACAAGCCGTCATTCGGGCGCTGTGCACTGTCGCCAAAAACATTAACGCCAAGGTAGTCGCCGAAGGAATCGAGACGGAAGCGGAGCTCACAACCCTGATTAGCCTAGGCGTAGATTATGGACAAGGGTATTTTATCGCCAAGCCACAAAATCCTAAGCCCTTTGCAAGCCGCGAGTCAATTTTTGCTATCAACCGCCATCAGTATGGGCACTTGCTGGGCTCGCGCTTTACGACACTTGGCGACTTGGCCGCAACAGGTATCACCGCAGACGAGACTATGGTCGTGGAGTACGCCAAAAGAGTCCTGACCGAGACCAAAGACCCTCTTGCCAGCATGACTATCTTACGTAACGGCGTGCCGGTTGGTCTGGTTATGCGCCACTACCTCGATCGGATTCTCAGCGCAAAGTTCGGTGTGCCGCTGTTTTCACGCCATCCTGTGTGCGAGATCATGGACGGCGCTCCGCTGCTTCTAGATTGCGACATACCGCTTGACCAAGCGCTAGAGGCTGCACTGACACGTTCCGCGGACAAGCTTTATGACGACATAATCGTCTTGACCAAAGCCGGCCACTACGCCGGAGTAGTGCCCATGCAACGTCTGCTAAACGGCATGGCACGCTTGCAAATCGACCTGGCGAAAGGCGCAAATCCCCTTACCGGACTGCCTGGCAACGTAGCCATTGAAGAAGAAATCCATCGCCGCGCGCGGCTCGGCCAAACCTGTAGTATCATCTACGCCGATTTAGACGACTTTAAAGCATACAACGACAGCTACGGCTTTGAGCAAGGCGACAAAATGATTGTGCTCCTCGGGCGCCTGCTGATATACGCAACCAAGCGCTATGGTACCGAAGGCGACTTTATCGGTCACATCGGCGGCGATGACTTTGTAATCGTCACTGCGGGCGCCGAAGTTGATTGCCTGGCACAGCGCATTGCGGAGCTCTTTTCGCGTGCGGTACGACAGTGTTTTACACCTATGGATCGGGAGCGTGGGGCGTTCCTAGGCCGCACACGCGAAGGGATCGAAGGACCTATGACCTTAACTACCGTATCGATGGCGATAGTTGATTGCCGCACACAGCAAGATTATTTGGAGTTAGGCAAGACGGCCGCGCAACTTAAAAAGAGGGCCAAGCGCGAGCCGGGCAGCGCGATAGTGCGTGACCGGCGGGTTACTTGCAGTAGCGCTCCAACAGCTTTTCCGCCACTTGTCGATTAATTAGTGCGCCGTGGCCACCTATGCAGCCTCCTAAGCAAGCCATCCCTTCGACAAAATTGGCTTTAAGCTCGCCCTTTTGTGCGGTAGCGAGGACTTGCATGACTTGATCTAGCCCGTCAGCTAACTGAGTTTCGATGGCGTCCGCACCGAGTGACGACACTACAGCCCTCGTCAACCCCCCTGCCTTGGCAAAACCTCGTCCGAGGGCTTCCCCCTCACCCAAGTCACCTTGCCCACCCAGAGTGGCAATGTTAATGCCGCGCGCTACAAAGATGCAGCCGAGCTCTTCGAATGTCAATACCGCATCCACGCTAGGTGACAGCGCCGCTTCAGATTTCTTAGAAATGCACGGTCCGATAAAGACCGTAAGCGCTCTAGGCTCCTCTGCTTTGATTCGCGCCGCCTGATACGCCATGGGGGATGGGGTCGCCGAGATACAACCTTCCAGTTCGGGAAACTGCGTTCTTACGGTGGCTACAAAGCTAGGACAACAGGATGAAAGTGTCAATTGTTTCCCTTCCGCCATGCGATGTTTAATTTCCGCTGCTTCTTCGACAGCGACGCAACGCGCGGCCTCCGCCACTTCGTAGACGGCGGCAAACCCTAACTCCAGTAGGGCCATGCGCAGCGCTGCCGGCGAGGCCTTTGCTCCAAATTGCCCCACGAAAGATGGTGCGACTAAGGCTACGACTGGCGCCTGGCGTTCCTTGAGGGCATTTACTATCTGCACTATATTTGTGTAATCGGCCACAGAGCCAAATGGGCAAGCCGGGATACAGGCAGCGCAGCCCACGCACTTTTCGCAGTCAATATGGGCTACATTGTTGCTATCTCGCGTGATAGCTTTAGGCACACACGCTTGTTCACAGGGGCGCGTCACCTGAATAATCGCTCGAAACGGGCAGCTGCGTTCGCACAATCCGCATTCCACGCAACGGTTGCGGTCGATGTAAGCGCGGTGGTTAACTATGGTGATAGCGTCTTTAGGACACACTACGCGGCAGTGATGTGCAATGCAGTTGCGACACACATCAGTGACAATATACTTTTCAAAGGGGCAGCGGTCGCACGCAACCGCCATCATCTCAAGCCCGCACAGCTTTGGCTTGGGTGTTTTGCCAAGCGCAAGTTTAGCCATATCTGCAAGGGTAGCATGGCGCGGAACATCCTCGGGAGCTAACCCCATCGCAACGCGCAAACGGTTCGTAAGCACGGCCTTTTCTTTATACTCACAACAGCGATAACGTGTTAGCAGCTCGGTGGTGAGTGTGTCGGGATAGTCGTTAATCTCGTCGATAAGTCGTCCGCGCCATGTCATATCGGCTAAAGCGGTATACAGCTGGCGTTTGATGCCGGTCGTCTCAGAGTTTCGCTTTGACACTCAGTTCACCTATCCTGCCAAATTGTCTTAATTGTAGAGATGAGGCGCTCCGGAGTAACACGGCTATAGAGCACGCCATCGATGCACACATTAGGTCCTGCCCCGCAATTTCCTAGGCAATGTGTAAGCGACACGTGTACTTGCTTGAAAATCTCTTCTGGCAAATGGTCAAGTACCAACATGAGCTCCGGTGCGCCCTTCATATGACAGGCCGTCCCGCCACAAAACTGCAGCGTAATCTTCTTCATGTAGTTGCCCTCCTAAAAGTATCTAACTTCTGTCTCAATGGAACGTCGGCGCAACAAGGAAGCTAGGCGCGAGACTGCATACTGACGAGGAGCCAACTGCATGATCTCCTCTATATTGGCATGCGCTAGGTTAAAACTCTTGCCGACTAGGAATAGTACTTCCTCAGCACTAGATAGGTGCCTGGCTAACAGGGTGGCAGCATCCGTGCTGCGCGGCAGCTCTTCGCCGTCCTGCAAAGCGCGCAGCAGTTCATAACATCGGTTGAGAGTAAGGACACCTTCGGTGACTAGGTCGAGGCCCTCCAAATGTGCGATGGGTGGTATGCGCGGGTCAACATACTCAAGCGATGTCTCGAGTCTGCCGCCTGTCACTCGCTCCACGATTTTTGCACTGGTTCCGCCACACACAATTTTTGTGGAGTTCCGCTCGTCTAACAGCGCCCTGACCATGGCCTCATCATTGACTCGCTCCAAAGGCGGGCCAGTAAATACTGCTACGGAGCGCGGCGACCGCACCCTAAGCCCGACTGCGGTGCTGTCATCCCCTAAGCGACTGCAATAACACGAGTTAGTGACGTGCATCACAAAATCGACTAGGGCTTCGGGGGTCGGCCAAGATGTGCACGGCGTAGGCAGGAAACCGAGCAGCCCTTCAAGGCCTAGGCCTAGGTCAAGTGATTGCCCTACTCCGGCATGCAGCACACCGTCGGTAACTAGGAGCGCCACGTCGTTCTTCTCTACCTGCAGTGATGCCTCTGTGATCTTCTTGCCGCAGATGACACGTGTGTGGCGCTCGATGGGTACCAAGCAATCATCGCGAAAGAAGAGCGCCGGGGGCGAATCGTATTCGTATAGCTGCGCGTTGCCATCTGCTCTAATCTGCAAAATGCTAAACGTAGCATAGGCTAGGCCACGCTCGCTACAGCTAGGCAGCGTATCAACAATCGTGGAAACGACATGGTCAATCGGAACATCGCGTTCTAGGAGGCCACAGGCAATTTTGGTTGTCAGCGTAGCCATAATGTTGGCCTTAACACCGCTACCAAGGCCATCGGAGAGAATTGCGGTAATCTTGCCGGGGGATCGCACTAGCTGGAAAACGTCCCCACATAGCTCTTCCTTATGCTTACTCCCTCGTGCTGCAGCTACATCGGCTGTTAATTTCATTTGCTGGTGACTCCATTTCCATCTGTCAAGCTACTGATTAACTCAAAAAGGGTCGCCTTTGTCGCTGCCGTTGATTCACCAAGAAGCCCCGCTATCTGCTGCGCTAACTTCATTTGATTTGCGATAACGGCCGTCGCACGCTGAATGGTTACCTGGTGTTTTGCCTCGAGCTCGCGATGGCGGCGCTCATCCTCCGTGATATCCGTAATGATACCTACCACTAGGCTATAGGCGGGCAATGCATAGATTACCTGGCGGGTGACCAGCCCGAGAGCCGCGTATTCCACCCGCAGATATAAAGACTTGCCTGTAGCTAACACTTCGATAAAGTCTTTGGGATCTAGAAACGCTGCCAGGCAGACATCCTTTGTTTGCTTTGCCTCAGGGTTGAACATGCGCTGCGCTTCGGCATTAAACTGATGAATCGTCAGGTCGCTATTGACAATGATTACGCCGTTTGGAGAAGACTCAACCACCAGATGGGAAAGCGATTCAAACTTAGCGCGCATAAACGGTATGCACATCTCGAGTTCCGCAAACCCCTGCAAAGTTGCCACGGCCTTTTCACGACAAGTCAGGTAGCCGCATCCGCCGCAGTTGCGTTCGTCAACACTGCTTTCTTTGCCAATGGTCATCAGCACTCGGCTAATCTCTTCCTCGGGAGGGGAGTTTGCCACATACCTGCGGTTAGTGAAAGAGCGCATTGGGACGCCTTCTAGGGCGAGCTCCGCTTTAGGACTAGGTGTTAATTCTGGCAACATCTCGATACGCTCGTGGTACCGTATTACGGCATCTTTGCGCGCTTGCACGCTCACAGGAGAGGGCATTTCTGACCCACCGACGCAACCGCCGTGGCAACCTAGCGCTTCTACAAAGGACGGTCGCAAGCGTCCTGCCGATAGGTCAGTAAACAGCTCGACACAATCCTCCACTCCAGCGACGCTCACGCTAGAGCGGGTAACCCCTGACTCTAGCTTGCTGGACGTGATGATCCCGCGCTCAAGCGGGTACAACCGCGCAGCGTTATCTGATGCAGTGTGCAACTCAACAGGGGTAAGCGTTTTTGGGTCTACACCCAGCTTGTGCCATAGGGCTGCTAGCTGACGAAACGTAAGCACTGCGTCCAAGCCGTCCTGCGCAAAGGGCTGCAATGCCTCGTCAACTTTACCGGCACATGGCCCAATGAAGATGACCTTAGCGTCGGGGAACCGCTGGCGCAGACTGCGGCTATGCAAAACCATAGGCGATACGGTAGCGGCAAGGTGTGGCACTAACTCGGGGAAGTAGATCTCAATTAGGTTGACGACTACAGGACAGCAGGAGGAGATTGTCAGGCCAAGCTCACTTTTAAGGCGCATGTTGCTGTAGTGTTTAGCAACAGGCAAGGCGGCAAGCGCAGTCTCTTCAACAAGGCTAAGCCCTATGGCTTGTAACCCAGCTAACACCTGCAATGGGTCTAGGTGCGGGAAAGCTGCGGGAAATGACGGCGCTAGGCTGGCGACCACAACTTCCCCTTGGTTGAGCCATGCCAAAAGTTTTTCTGTACAGTCACTTACGTGCTTAGCGTGCTGTGGACAGGCTGCAACACATTGTCCGCATACCACACACTTCTCGGGGACAATCCTTGCCTGCCCATTGCGCAGGCTAATGGCCTTAACATGGCAGGCACGGATGCATCGGTGGCAGTCCTTGCACTTCGCCGTTAGTGAAGTAATAACGCTCATTATCTGGCCACTGCCTCGTAAAAAATAGTGTCGATATTATCTGTGCTCACATGCTTAACTACAACCCCGTTTATACGCACAGCTACGCCCTCAGTGCACATCTCCTGACAAAAAGAGGCCGTCAATCTGATTGTCTTGGCAGCGTTGTGTTCCGCTACTAGTTCTTTTAGACGTTTAATCACATAGTGAGCCCCCTTGAGATGACAACCACTGCCGATACACACTTGGATTTCCACTGATTTCCCCGCCTTTGTGATAAATATATCAACATGACAATTGTAATATATTTCACAAGCGATTACAAGGTGACCCGACGATGTCGTGCAAGTAAGATTATTGGCATGGCCCTGTTCTACTTCTGTAGTATAATGGCCATGAAGGGAACCCAAATTATTCGCCAGACATAGGGGGTTTTAAGCAGGTAAATCTTCTCGAGGAGTGTAGACAATGGAAGAAACCGGTACAGCCATTATTCTGGCTGGCGGTCGCAGTACCAGAATGGGCTTTGGCAAAGAGGACCTTGTCATCAATGGCGAGCGCCTCTTGTATTATCTCTATGACACTTTGCGCATGCGATTCGCTCAGGTCATTGTAGTTAGCAATACGCTAGCGGGTAGCGACACAAAAAAGCTTGAAGTGGTAAGCGACGAATTGGTGGGGTTTGGTCCCCTAGGCGGCATTCATGCCGGGCTACAGGCTGCGAAGAGTAGGTACAGTTACGTGCTGGCCTGTGACATGCCACACCTTAACATGGACTATGTATCGTTCCTGCAGAGTCGGCTTCCCTCCCCTGACCGGGAGATCTCTGCCTTGGTCACTGCCGTTGGCTGCCGGATGGAACCTTTTAACGGCTTCTATAACCGATCGCTGATAGACCCTATCCGTGTCTTTGTGGCTACAGGGAGAAAAAGCCTTACAGAATTCCTGCGGTCCCAGAATGCCGTACTCGTTGACGAGGAGACAGCGAGGCGCTTTAGCCAGGATTGGTCCATGTTCGCTAACATCAACACCCCTAGTGACCTGCTCGCCCTCACCACAAGTCTGGCTACGAAAGGATGTAGAACACTTGACAAGGACTAAGTCTGTCAAGATCACGAAGATTGATGCGGGCCAGACAACTTGGGGAACTGATCTTGTTGTAGATGAGGCTCCATTGAGTATTCGTGTCAACGGGCACAGATATGCCACTCTCATGTGTACTCCCGCTGCCATCGAATACTTGGTGCTAGGCTATCTCCTTTCAAGCGGTGTAATCCATGCGCTTCTGGACGTTTCAAGCATAGAGATAGATGAGAGCAACTTGATCGCCAAGGTTTCGCTGGCGGTTCCGTTCTCCCCGGATACGCGCGAAAAAGCCCTAACCACAGGTTGCGGTAAGGGCGAGATTTACCTCGAGGTGCTTCAGTCCTGTCGGCGTAACGATACGGCAATGATTGTATGCGCCGCGGATATCCTTTCTTTGGTGTCCCGTTTTAATAAGGGTTCTCTACTCTTCCAAGAAACAGGCGGAGTGCACAGCGGCGCCATTTGTTCCACAGAAGAAATCCTGCTCTTTCATGAGGACATTGGCCGTCACAGCGCTGTTGACAAGTTGCTCGGTGAGGCCTTAGCAAAAAGACTCAATCTCGCTGATAAGCTGCTCTTGACCAGTGGCAGGCTTTCCTCCGAGATTTTGCTCAAGGCTGCCAAGCAGAGCATCCCGATGATTGTGTCGCGTTCAGCCCCCACCGCCCTGGCGATTGAGCTGGCGCTGCGTCTTAATGTCACCCTGGTTGGTTTTGCTCGGGGTAACAGAATGAACATTTACAGTGGAGAAGGACGCATAAGAGCCTAAAGCACACGTCTTACAGGCGTTCCGCCTTCTCTAATCTTACCGCCGTCACTTTAAGTCCTGAGACTACCGACATATTGCAGACTGCAGGATCCGTGAGTACATTGACCGGCGTATCGGCAAAATGGAAACTCATCGATACTAGGCCCGGCGGTACTTGCTCACTTAGTTGGACCTTTGACTTAATTGAGCCCCTGCGCGATGTGACAATAACCAAGTCCCCATCATACAGCTGAAGCGCTGCTGCGTCTGCCGGATTGATTTGCATCAACTCCTCGCTTAAAAGCTGGTTTAAGCCCTCGCTTTTGCCCGTCATCGTGCGCGTGTGGAAATGATACAGCTGACGGCTGGTAGTCAAAATGAAGGGGAACTCGTTGTCGGCAGCTTCTGCCGCCCGTGGCCTGTATTCCACCGTCGAAAACTGGCCAATCCCACGCGAAAACTTATCTTTATGCAAAAAAGCAGTGCCGGGATGTTCCGGTGTAGGACACGGCCATTGCAGGCCTCCCTTTTCCAGCCGTTCATAGCTCATGCCGCCGAAATAATGCGGCGTTAACTGCATAACTTCGTCCCAGATCTCTTTAGTGTTGCTATAGTTCCAGTTCAAACCAAACCTATTGGCTAACTCCTGCAGGATTTCCCAGTCGGCCTTGCTCTCGCCGGGTGGATTTACTGCCTTGCGAATCAGCTGCACTCTTCTTTCCGTGTTGATAAAAGTCCCGTCTTTTTCGGCAAAAGACGCGGCCGGCAAAACGACATCGGCATATTCGGCAGTTTCAGTAAAAAAGATGTCCTGGACGATGACAAAATCCATCCCTATCAAGGATTCACGGACAATATCAACATTCGGGCTAGAAACCATAGGGTTTTCGCCTACAATGTACATGACCTGATTGCGCCTGCTCGGCAGGAAGTGAAACATCTCGGCAATGGTCCGACCCGGCACATCAGACAGTTCCACGCTCCAAGCCTTAGAGAACTTAGCCCGCACATAGTCGCTGACGCTTGCGCTAACCGGGATAGGCTGTTCGAGTTCCACACTGGTAATAGTCTCCTTAGACTGCTCGCAATCATCCTGCTCTTCAGACGGGCCGGATTTTTTGACGCGTTGCCAATAGGTGCCCGTGTCACGGTCGCTGTGCACCGGCTGATACCCGGGAAGCACGTTCGGCAGACAGCCCATGTCACAAGCTCCCTGCACATTGTTTTGCCCGCGCAGGGGATTCATGCCGCCGTGAGCTTTGCCAAGATTGCCGGTCAAGAGTGAGAGGTTGGCTAATGCCAACACATTCTCTGTCCCGGAAGTGTGTTGCGTCACCCCCATACAATAGAAAATTGAAGCAACATCGGCTTGCGCAAAGATCCGGGCGGCAGCAATAATCTTTTCAGCCGGCACGCCGGTAATTACCGATACATACTCCGGCGTATATTTCGCCACCATCTTTTTTAGGTTTTCGAAGCCGTGGGTGCGATTAGCGACGTACTCCTTCGCCTCAAGACCTTCCTTAATTATGACGTGGGCAAGGCCATTGCAAAGAGCCACATCTGTGCCCGGTTTCAGCTGCAAATGTATAGAGGCAGCCCTAGCAAATTTAGTCTGCCGCGGGTCAACCACAATCAACTTAGCGCCGTTTCTCACTGCTTTACGTATCCTGTAGCCAATAATCGGGTGGTTTTCCGCCGGATTCGAACCAGTTACTAAAATAGCACCCGCACCCTCAATCTCACTGATGGGGTTCGTCATTGCTCCGCTACCTAATACTGTGGCCAGACCGACCACTGTGGGAGCGTGTCAGAGACGGGCACTACAGTCAACGCTGTTTGTACCTAATGAGCGCAGTAGCTTTTGAAAGAGGTAATTATCTTCGTTAGCAATGCGCGTGGAGCTTAGACCGCCAAGTGCTTCCGGTCCGTACCTCCCTTGCGCCTCTTTAATTTTATCGACTATCAGCGTTAGGGCCTCATCCCAAGAGGCCTCCACAAACTTCCCGTCTTTTTTGATCAGCGGCGTTTTAAGACGGTCCGGGTGGCCGACAAAATCGTAGCCAAAGCGTCCTTTGATGCAAAGCTGACCCTTATTTACCGGATTCTCTCGGTCACCGCGGGTCGAAACGATTTTATTGCCCCTCACACCTAAGTAGACACCGCAGCCGGTACCACAATAGGGGCAAATGGTTTTCACTTCCCGCGCTGGAACCTGGTTATTCTTGCGGGCCAGCGCGCCGGTTGGGCAACGCTCCATACACTCGCCACAAGACTCACAAATCGATTCCGTGGCAGGCCAGCCGCCAAGCGGGCTAATCCTGGTGGCATTACTTCTGTTGGCAAAATCGATCGCTGCTGAGCCATTAATTTCGCGACAGGTGCGGACGCATATCCCGCAAAGCACGCAGCGCGTATAGTCAAAATCAAAGAACGGATTAGTGGTGTCCGTCGGAATTTTACTGGTGTCACGACGTAGCCTGGCCATCCGCTCCTTGGTAATGCCGGCGTACGCTGTAACCTCCTGCAAAACGCAATTATTATTGCGCACACAGGTCTGACAGTCCGGATTATGGTTGATTAAAACCATCTCCACCAGCGAGCGGCGTAAATCCATCAGCGCCGGCGAATCTGTGACTACGACCGCCCCTTCTTCAACAGGAGTGCGACAGGCCTCCACAAATTTGCCATTTACGTCCACCATGCAGACACGGCAGCCACCAAAAGTAGAAAGGTCAGGGTGATAACACAGGGTAGGGATGTAGCTGCCCGCAGCCTGAGCAGCTTCCAGCACAGTCGTTCCCGTCGGCACCGTGACCTTTCCCTTATCAATAAAGAGCGTGACCATTTTATCGCTTAGCCCCCTTTAGCAACTCCCGTTTTTGCTGCCCGGTGACACGCATTACTGCCTTAAACTTATCTGGGCAAACGGTAAAACATAGGCCACAAGTAGTGCATTTAGCTTGATCAATCACATGCGCTACCCTTTTCTCTCCGCTGATCGCCTTTTCCGGGCATTCCTTCAAACACATGCCACACGCTTTGCATTTTTCGGCATCGATATAGTAGGCCAGGAATGCTTTGCAATGCAGGGCCGGACATGCTTCCTCCTTAATATGAGCCTCGTATTCCGAACGGAAATAGCGCAGGGTGCTTAATACCGGGTTGGGGGCAGTTCGCCCAAGGCCGCAAATGGAGCCGGCACTAATCGCCTTGCTCATTTCCTCAAGCAAGACAAGATCTTCCTCCGAGCCCTTTCCGTTGGTTATATCTGTTAATATCTTGAGCAATTGTTGCGTGCCTTCACGGCAAGGAGTACATTGGCCGCAAGATTCATCCACAGAAAACCCCACGAAATACTTGGCTATATCTACCATGCAGGAGGTCTCGTCCAATACAATCATGCCACCCGAGCCCATCATCGCGCCGGCACCAAGCAAAGAGTCAAAGTCCACCTTCAAGTCAAGCCGCGTCTTTGGCAGGCAGCCTCCCGAAGGGCCACCTATTTGTACGGCCTTAAAGGCCAAGCCCCCCGCAACTCCGCCTCCAATGTCGTAAATAACTTCCTGCAGCGTTATCCCCATGGGGACCTCAATTAAACCGGTATGCTTGATTTGCCCGGCCAAAGCGAATACGGCGGTGCCCGGACTGGTCTTTGTGCCGATGCCGGCAAACCACTCTCCGCCACGGTTAATAATTTCGGGGATAAAAGCAAAGGTCTTCACATTATTGGCTAATGTGGGCATTCCCCATAAGCCGCTCTCACTCGGTCTAGGTAAAGGCTTTGGCCAACCACGCAAACCCTCAATCGAACGGAGCATCGCAGAAACTTCTCCGCAAACAAATGCGCCCGCACCCTGAAAAATCTCCAACTTAAAGTTGAAACCTGTGCCCAAAATATTTGCGCCGAGGATGTTCTTTCGGGCAGCCTGTTCAATCGCTCTTTTTAGGCGGGAAACAGCCATTGGGTACTCGGCACGCACATAGATGTAGCCGTGTTCTGCGCCAATGGCGTAAGCTGCAATTATCATCCCTTCGAGCAGGGCGTGGGGGTTTCCCTCTAACACCGAGCGGTCCATAAATGCGCCGGGGTCTCCCTCGTCAGCATTACAGACCACGTACCTTTTTTCGCCTTTAGCCTGACGGGTAGCAGTCATTTTAATATGGGTAGGAAAACCGGCTCCGCCTCGTCCGCGCAAGCCCGATACTTTAATCTCCGCGATAACTTCTGTCGGACTCATTGTAGTCAGCACTTTTTTTAATGCAACATAGCCTTCAGCTTGTAAATAGCTTTCGATATCTTCCGGGTCAATTATCCCGAAATTTTTCAGCAGCACGTGGTGCTGCTTCTGCAAAAAAGCACTGTTGGCGTCTTCCCGGCCGGGCCGCAGCACTAAAAGCCTCTCAATCGGCACACCTTTCACAACATGTTCTCTAACAATTTGCTTGGCATCTTCAGCAGTCACATTGCCATATACATATCTTTCTCCTTGGGGAGTGATTACTTCTACTAAGGGCTCGTTATAGCACATGCCGATACAGCCGATTCCTTGCGGCACAATCCCTACTGCCCCCAAATCGGCTCTTAAAGCGACGTAGGCTGCCTTTGCTCCGGCAGCCACACCACATGAAGTCAAACCTACTCTTACTTGATATGCCGCCTGAGGCATCAGCGTGACGCTCCCCTCAATCCAGACTTTCCTTCGCCTCCCCTGATTTTTATGTCAACAAGGAGGCTTACTTTATCAGGCGTAAGTTGCGCAAAAATCTCTTCATTTACCATCGCGACCGGGGCCAGGCTACAACAGCCAAAACACGCCAACTTGTCTAGGCTGTGCTCATAGTTCTCGCTAGTCGTGCCGCATTTGATGCCAAGCTGCTGCTCAAAGGATTCTATCAAACGGGGAGCCCCCTTTACATGACAAGCAGTGCCGTAGCATACTTTAACTTGATTTTTTCCCTGCCGGGTAAAGTGGAACTGGCTGTAAAAAGTGGCCACCCCATAAATCTCATTAACCGGGACAGAAAGAAAATTTGAGATCTCATTTAGGCTTTCCACTGGCAAGTAGCCCAGTAGGCTTTGCGTGTCTTGAAGTATGGGAATCAAATCGCTCCTCGTTCCCTCATAGCGCGAAAAAATAGCGCCGAGATCAAGCTTACCCATGCACACAGCACATCCGCTTCCTCAAAATTACTGTTGTGTTTTCTCTGCCTTAACTTCAGCTACCACTGCCGCTAACTCCGCGATTTGGTCGCGCCCCATATGGCAGAAAGTCGCCGAAGCATCCACATGCCCTAAGTGGCCACATAAAGCAACTGTGTAACACCCCGTGCCATCTTTAATAATCTTCAAGGCGACGTCGGCATAGGAGCATTCCACCCCCATGAATACTGCTACATCATACTTACTATGACCGATAACTAAATCTACGTGATACGGATTTATTTCTGTGGCGGTTCTCATCTTAGGATACTCCGGACGCACATCCATCACCGGCAGTATCTCCGCGCCAACTTCCGCCGCTAAAACTCTTATCGCTTCCGCTTTTTCGTAAGCACCTTCCCCCCAACCCCAAAGCAGAATCCGCCCCGGCACAAAAATAACAGGGCTTTTTGCTTGCAGAAGTGTTGTGGCCACTTCCCTTAAAGCTTCCTTCTCAGGAACTATCTTCTCATTTAACAGTGCCTTTCCTTTTTCAGGATGAGACATTTCCGACAGCGGAACAGGAGATAGTAGGTCTAGATATTTATTGCCTTCCTTCTCTGCTGTCAATTGCTTCACCCCCCCCTCATTTAACGAATATTAGCAACATAACCGTAACCGCTCAGGCTACCAGCGTAATAGGTGGTTACACATTATCCAATCTCTCCACGAAAAGACGTCTACAGCATGCTAATTGTAACAAATCATGAACTGCTAGAAAAGTCGTATCCCCGCCAAAAGGCGCAGCACCCAAGCATTACGCCTGGGTGCCACTAAATTTGTTCCGGCAGCGTCCTACTCTCCCAGGGACTTGCGTCCCAAGTACCATCGGCGCTGGAGGGCTTAACTGCCGTGTTCGGGATGGGAACGGGTGGGTCCCCTCCGCCATTGCCACCGGAAATGTGTTAATCTTGAATCTTGAATCGCGAATCATGAACTGTGAGCCGCAACCCGAAGGTCATGTTTCATGATTCATGTTTCATGATTTCTCAGGCGCATCGTGCACCTTCAAAACTGAACAGTGGAGAATCATTCATTGTTATAGTCAAGCCCTCGACCTATTAGTACCGGTCGGCTGAAAGCATTACTGCTCTTACACTCCCGGCCTATCTACCAAGTGGTCTACTTGGGGTCTTACCAGCTTACGCTGTGGGATATCTCATCTTGGGGGGGG
>JAGXRZ010000044.1 GCA_018335585.1 Selenomonadales bacterium | reverse complement strand
AAAAACAAAACAAACGCAAACGAACGTTTCGCGTTCGCTGCCTAGATAGGTAGCCGTCGGCCCGCACTTTTCCTGCGAGGGCGGTCACCGGCGTCATGAAAGCAGGAGTAGTGTTACTAAGCGCCTAGTAAGTAACGCGAAAATAATAGGCTAGCGACATCCTGAGCCTGTCGGAGGGCGCAGGAAAGGGCGAATCACCAAATCACCGACTGCACTCGGAGAAGCCCTGATCAGCATGCCTTCGGACGGTGGGTTCAACTCCCCCCGCCTCCACCAAATAATCTACCATCTATTGATAGAATTTGTTCTGTCGGTGGGTGGTTTTATTTTTACCCAAAAGCCCAGCAATAAAGCCGTTCCTGCTATTTTAGAGGAGCGGCTTTTAACATTTACAGGGTCTAGTTTGGCGGCAATAAGAAACAACCTCTGCATTATACCATGAAGCATACAGGGGTTATCGTTGAAAGTTAGAAGGGGTGTGCATATTCTGGGTCAATCGTTGAAAGATTGGATAATCGTAAAAAGATAGATTATCACTATGGAGTTGATACTCCCCGATTTAGCTATATAGCTACCCCCATTTTTGAACATCTGCTATCAGTCCTCCCGCACAGCGTCTGAATCAAAAATCCTGTCCAATTCTTCGTTTGATGTTACGCCGCGGACCTTATTTCTCACGCTCAACTTGCCCATATCCAAACGATAGAAGTGGTCACGTCTGTCAGCACCTTTCGACTTGCGGATAAGCTGAATGCGTCCGAAATGTTCGCCGTGCTTCTCAGCAAACTTCGCAAGTCCTACCGCCTTGGGATAGTTGTCCTTTCTACTTGGATCGTGCGGCTCAAGCACATCAAACACATATCCATGCGCTTCGGCGCGGACGACAAGCAAGTCAGGGAACATAGAAGTGGTTACACCACCGACATCATACGGAATTTCTAAAGACCACTTTTTACGGTCGAGATTGCGAAGCCAAGCAACAGCACCATTTTTCAGCTCCTCTTTTATAAGGCCGCTTTCCCAGTCGTTCAAGCTTGCTCTGAAATCACCGCCTTCCAAGGGGATATACAAATGGGCATCGAATGTTTCTGTGTTCTTTCCAAGAGAAAAATCTATGGACTGGGGCAAATCCCAATCAAGGGCAATTGGTGTAGTGGAGGACAGTGCCAGCTTCTTATATGTGTCCTTCCGTTCCTCTCTGAGTTTGCGGAATGCAGTCTGAAACATATCATACAGATCGTTGAATTGCTTACTAGCGAAGCTTTCAAGCCGCTCCATAGCCCCATTGTCGCTTACAAGAACGATAATTTCTGTCTTGACTTCATCCGCATTGCGTCTGCTGTGGCGAACCCAGTATTCTTTGTGCAAACCTTCGCCGAGTATTTTTCCCGCTCTCTCGAACAGGTTTGTCAGGTCTAGCTCAGACAGTGCAATAGTTTCAGCCATATCCGCTGCTTGATACGGTGTATTGTTGTCGTAATCAATGGTAAGTGTGCGAAGGGCAAAGCTTGTCACGGCTTTCTCAATTTCAGCGAACTTGCCGCTTTCTTTTAGCGCAGCTATCTCTTTTTCAAACTCCTGGAGAATCTTCTTTAGAGTATTCTTCCGTGCTTCAGGCGCAATCATATCCTGCGTAAGCGCACGGGCAAGGGCGATAAGCCTCCGAAGAGCAGGCTGTTTCCTCGCTGAATCTATGCGGTAAGTAACCAAATCCATATCTTTAAAGATGTCAGCAAAAGCAGGATTTCTTCTGAGCGTTATAAGTTCCTTATGTGTGCCGGTTTCGGCAGGAACAACTGCTTCGCTGTCATGAAGGGCTTGCTCAACCATCTTCACCGTTTCCGTATCGAAGAACGGCAGAAACAGACTGACATTGTTAAGTTCGGCATCCGACTCAATTCTGCGGGCAAGTGGTGTGCGAATCATACGCCCAAGCAGCTGGGCGATATAGGTATAATCGCTTGCATGGCGGAAGGACATCATCGTTTCAGCACGCGGACAATCCCAGCCTGTGGAAAGGTTCATCTTAAAGAAGACGACCATTACCGTTTTATTCTCCTCAATGTGAGAGGCGTCTATACGGTAGATGTTCAAATCCCGTACCTTTATGGTTTCACGGTCGTTGAATGTATGTACAACTTCACCCGGTTGAAGTTTGTGGCCAAGGGATTCTTCAAGAACATCTATACATGCACCTAAGTCTGTCTGCGTGATTTCCTGCCCATTTCCGTCCTCTACCTGGACAACAAGGATTGGTCTTACGGGGTCCTTGATTTCCTCATGCTCACAATAAGCCGACCAGCGTGTGCACTTTTGTCTCCAGTTTACGACCGCCTCTTTGAACATCGTCATATCCGCGTTGATAGCGATGTCGGGGAAATGGATGATAATCCTGTCTTTAAGCAAGCCGGACTCCCGCACATCCTCCGGTGGCACGATTACCTTCTGGATGGTGGAAGTAGTATCCGCAACGAGCTTCTGAAAACGCTGCGGTGTGGCAGTCACACCGATAACGAGCGGCATTATCGGGAGCCCATCCTCTTTGCTCCCTTTGATGAATTTCTGCATGATTGACTGCGCCTTATTTTCTGCCTGGATGGACGTGAACGTACCCCTGTGGGCTTCGTCAATCACGACATAGAAGGACTTTGGCTGACGCGCTGCTGTGTTGGCGAGGGTCTCCCAAATTGTGTACTGGCGCAGGTCTGACTTCTGCGTCAGCAGTTTGTCAGAGCCGAGTTTCTGCGTGTTCAGGAAGTAAATCCCTCCGCCTGCGAAATACTCCGCATCAAAGCTCGAGTCAATGACATGGATGTCTCTAGTTCGGAACTTATCGGACTTGCTCTCAATTTTCAGACGGGTCTGCTCATTCAGTTCCGGCATATCCGAAAGCCAGACAAAAACAGAATCTGGTTCTGCCACGCCATAGGCATGACCAAATATGATGTCCTCGAACAGAGCAGTCATAATGATGGTCTTGCCCGCACCTGTGGGAGCGGTAAACGAGATGACCTGCGGGTCTCTCTCGCTCCATAGAGTATGTGCTTTCTGTATCTTCTCGTGCAAGTCGGCAAGTGCCCTTTCTTGGAAAGGAAATAGTGTTGCTCTCATAGGTTGTTCCTCCTGCTTCCGATAACGAAATTATCAATATAGTCTCGATACAACTGATAGGTTCGCTTTATTCCTATGCCATTCGACATCTCCCTGAACGCCTCCTCAGAGTTCGTGACGAAGTAAACCGTGCTAATGTTGCCCGCCTCAAGCAAAGCATCAGCAAATTTTCCATAGCAGTCCTCGTCCAATAGAACTGCGAAAGAATTCTGAGTCAGAATCAGCATATCCGGGATATCCACGCCGTCCAGTTCTGGGCGCTCGCCGATTGCTCCTGCTTTTAACCATAGGAGAGGCAGTATCTCACAGAACTGTTGGCCGAGCGACACACTGTTCTTATCTAAAAAGCCGAGTTTGAAGTATTCTACATTGGCAGAGAAGCCATCGCTCATTGGACGTTTCAACGGCTCAGTTATTGTTAGCGTGCCAAGCAGTTCAACCACTTTTGCTTTTATTTCGTTGAAAGTCCTTTTTTCACTTGCCACTATGTACAAATCAGTTATATGCTCCTGCTCCTCAAGGGCGACAAGCCACTCATTCGCGGCTTCGGGATCAAAAAGCACGGAGGCGTTATGTTTCTCTGATACAACGAATCGACTGTCGGTATTTACAAGCGACTGAGGCAACTTATCTTTGCCGATGAGGGCGACGATCTGCTTCTTTGCAGCATGAGTAAGTGCGGCGGGGTTTTCCACAAACCCAAGCTGATAAAACGATCGGTTGATTTCCTTACTGGTTGTCTGACTTGTGTAATACTCACCTGTCAGCTTTATGCCATCGGCACGTTTGCCGAGGATGCTATATTCTGTGCGCGGCCAAGTCACCGAGCGACAGATTCCACGGCTTTCCCATTCAGGGTCGCCAGGCTGGTACCCCGCCTCTTTCAATTCCCGAGCCTCAGCTTCGGACACCTCGTTATTTGTGACAAGAATGCAACGACGTTTGCCGCCGTCTTCGGCGTTCAGCAGGTTAACTGCGTGGAGCGTCGTACCGCTGCCAGCGAAAAAGTCGACGACCAGGGCATTGGGGTTATCCTTCACAGAAGCATACAGACATTGCAAGACAGCATATAGGGATTTGGGAAAGTCAAACGCCTGACCCCGACCCAATATTGTGGTAAGCAGTTCTGTGCCATGCGTACTTGCATCGAGATGGGAACCCGTCCACACTGTTTTGTATTTTTTTGAATCCCTCTCTCTAAGTTGGTAGTATACTTGCCAGCCGTATTTCTGCTCGCGCACAGAGAGTTTTCCTAACTCCATTTCGCTTTTTGCTCTCGGTGCCGCATAATGCCAGTTCTTTTGTGTGCCATCCTCATCAATGGGCCAGATAACACTTAAAGAATTATCGGGGTGCCTCTCCTTGACATCATCGGGAACATCATAGGATGGTTCCTCGTCAAGTGGGAGATATTCTCCTATCTCAATCACACGTTGTTCGGTGGTGTCAACGTATATTGGATAGAATTTCTTGTGTCGTTGTGCGCGAAGTGAGCCGGAGCCAGTACGCCTCAGATTGCGAGTTTCACCACCAAGGCCGATGGTTGTTTCTTCGCAAATAACATCCAGTCCATGCCTCACCAAGAAAAGCGCATACTCGTTTGACTTTGCCATATTTTTACCGCGTCTGCCGCGCTTGCTATGTTCGATAGTTACGATAAACCTGTCGTACTCTGGGAAGATCTCCAGCAAGACACAGTCTAAATGGGATAACTCATTATCATCAATAGTGACAATGAATATCCCTGTTTCTTTTAGTAGGTGCTTTGCAATCAGCAGCCGTTTCTTCATCATTGACAGCCACTTGCTATGTCTATAGGCATCGTTAGAATCCACATAATCGTTGTTGTATTTCCAATCCCTTGCCCCGGTATTATACGGTGGGTCAATGTATATGCAATCCACCTGTCCCTCATAAAGGTACTCCAAAAGTTGGAGGGCATGATAGTTGTCAGCTTCGATAATGGTATGCCACAGGCTGTCGCCGGGTGCGTTTTCCACCTTGTCGATAGGTTCAAGTGAAGGGAAAATCGGTTCGCCGAACTGTGCCACGGAAACAAGTTCACACAGTGGGATAGCTGCCGTCTCAAGTGTGGTTTTATTTTCACACACGGCATCTTTACCATCAATTTTCCTAATGGTGTATATTTTGTCCATCTTGCCTGTCTTGCGGGCAACGGTTGAGCCGAGCTTAATGGGAACGTTGTAAAGGGGGGTGCATTCGGGGACATGTTCCTCGAACACCAGGCCAAACTTCTTATTCTTACTTATACGGTTCACTTCCTCCGTAAGCCGCTCGCGGAGCGTCGGGTCGGTGATTTGTTGTAATAGATTTCTAATAGCCGACATAGGGTTCCATCTCCTTATTCTTCGTCAGTTTGCTGTTTAGTTTCCGCTTTTTCCTTGGACTCAGGTTCAGCAGTCTGCCGACTCCAAGAAGTACCGAACAGTTCATTGCCAACAGACAAGCGCAGAACAGCCGCTTCCTCAAGCGTGCGGAAGGTTTTTGGTGTGTAGGAATCCGCTTTATCAAACGCGATGAACACCTGCTTGCCCTGTTTACTGCTTTCTTGGTACAAGCCGAGTATCTGCTCAAAGTCGGCATCCTCTATGCGTTTAACAATGCTCGAATCGTGAATTAACGCAGGAAGAGGAGTTAAGGCAAGCATACTCAGATCGAAAACAACTAGGCCCTTAAATGCCGTGCCCTCGCTCTTATCGTCTGGGGTCTCAAACTCAAAAGTCTTATCCGGTCTAAGCGTCAATTCGGGTGCTGCTCTATGACCACCTGTGATGATGTCGTTAATCCGTTTCATCTCCGCGTTCACGTCAGCCTGTGCGTTAGCAAGAGCATCTTCTTGACGCTTGCGAAGACTCGTTAACAAATACTCAATTTCCTTGCGCTTTTCTATCTGAGCCATTTCATTACGCAGGGCTTCATTCTCTTCCACCAGATTGTCTATTTCTCGGGACACGCGGGCGTATTGCGTGAGAATAGATTGTGAGAGCGACTTAGCTATTCCTGAGTCGGTAATCTGTTTTTCGTATGATGCAATATCAGCGTCTATGTATTCAATCTGCGGGGTCAACCGCGAAATTTCCTCTTCAATGTCCTTACGGAGGAAGCCGTTAATCTTTGCATGGAACGTTTCAACGTCAATAAAGGCATCGATTTTGGCGTAAGGGAAAAAACGGAGCAGAGCCGAGAAGTCTTTATTCAGTACCCCGTTGCTGTCGGGCATATTGTTGCGGATGGCATTAAGCTGTGATATCAGACGGCTCTTTCGCCGGTTTAATTTGCCCAATTCTCCTTTGATTTCCGCGAGACGTTCCGCTTGTTGCGGGTCTATGCCCAAAGCACGCAGATTGGCTTCCTCATTCTGTTTGCACAGTTTCTCTCTACGACCTTCCAAGCTTTCTATCTTTTCGAGGTTCTCAGAAATCTTAGCTGTGATGTCTGAGACGGAGCGCTCGGCTTGTTTACTCAGCTTAATACCGTAGCTATCCTCGGCGGTTTTAAGGTTCTGGATGTCCTCAAACCTATCTAAAAGTTTCATAAGGTACTCGACAGCCGTCGCCATCGATTCGCGCTCGCCCTGTAGAGGCTTATGTTCATTGTGGTTTCCACGTCCGTAGATACGGAAGAATCGCTCAACAATCTCACCGAAGGTAATATCACGTAGGCATATCTTATACTCGTGAAACAGAAACTCGCGGTACTTAGGTATGGGTATTTCCTCGATAACGTGAAATTTGCTGTCACAACGGTTCACTACAGAGGGGCGGCTTGTACTTCGGGAAAAGAAGTATGGTAGGCCGTCAAACTCAAAGACGAAGTTTATGGTGTGATGCCCGATATGGGTGATAACGTCCTTGGCAGATTTTGAGTAGTTGTCCCCGCCGAACGCAAATTCCAATATCAATAGGAAGGTAGACTTGCCAATGGCATTGCTACCGCCTGAACTGCCAAGGACGACGTTAAGGCCGGTGCGGAAGTCTTCCGGCTGGGTTTTGAACTTATCACACGTTATCCGCTTTAACATAATGGAGCACCTCCGTTCCGTCAGGTATTTCTATTCGCCCAAGTATGTACAAACAATCGAGGGCATCAAGGAAGATACTTATCTCCGACACCTTCGTCCGTGTTGCCTCGAGCAATTCATGCGGGGTCATATCCCGCTCTTCTAATTTCTCCAAGATAGGCGTGAAAAGGGCAATGACACTATCGGAGAAAGAATTAACTTTGCTTGGCATTCTCATTGAACAAATCACACCTTTTCACTAAATATCCAACAATAATCTCACAGGCGTCTTTATGCCTCTGACCAACTTGTGAGTATAAATTCTCGACCAACAGGTTGGAAATATACTCCTGCGGGTCGGTTATATCTGTCTTTTGGCGTACGCCATTTTCGAGAAGCATAGAAGCGGATTTCATTAGCTCCCCGAACATATTCGTATCAAATCCAATTTCCTGTTCGAGGTGAGCGCATATACTCTTTACGGTTTTATACAGGCGAGCCATGCTCGCATTAATTTTGTCTTTAAGAAAAGGCTCTTGAATCTTACGCTCAATCTCCACCAAATCCTTAATGTCTGTTGGCTCTAGTCCTTGCACATTTTTAATTTTATGTACTTCACGCAGCACAGCTTCAATTTCATCTTGAAACCTAATACCGGATATTCTGTCAAGAAACGCCTGCATGTCAGCGCAGCGACGTTTGTTTTCGAGCAACTCCTCTATTTCAGTCTCCGACATCACAGGAACAAGCTGCGCACATCCATCCGTACATAGAACTACTGCATTTTCGTAAGACTCCGACTCATTTGGTGATTGCTTCAAATAAACAATTTCACAGTTCCCAATCGGAACCTTTCCACGCTTTGGAATACCCAGTTTCTTGCCACATTCTAGGCAGTTCCCGTTTGCTTCGGATAACAGCGTCACAAGCAAGGAATCATTCTGTTTCGAAGGCGGAGTTAGCTGGTTTATTCTGTCAACCACAAACTCCGCTACATTTTCTGCAAATTCTTCTCCGTATTTTGTACTTTCCTTTACAGCAGAAACCAAGGCAACTCGTTTTACCTCGGCATCTTCAAGCAGTTTTATCTCTCCTATACGGGGCGTGAACGATAGTACATACTCGCGGTTGATTGACTTTATCGTAGCCTTGCCGCTCCGGTTCGTAGTGTTGGTGGCGGTATATAGAAAAACACCCGCCAAGAACGAATGAAAGCAGAATTCGGTTTGTGACGCCAACTCTTTCTTTGACGTTCCACTGACCAATTCGACTTTCGTATCATCATCGATGCCCAGCATTTTCTTGCCGACCTTTACAGGATGGTCGTTAGCGATGATGTCCTTGAGAGAAAGGATTATCTGCTTTGATAGATTTCTGTCCAGCAGACTGAGGACATTATCCCGGAAATAGACAACTACTTCTTGCGGGTTAGCTTTTCGGGCTGGGCCGGTGACATCTTTAGGAAGGTTTTGTTCGCACCGCAACAACTTTGATGAAGCATCCTCTCTAACCCTATCCGGATTTTCCTGTCCGGCAAATGTAAATTCAAAATTGGGGGCAACAGAATGAAGCAGTGTTTCGCACAACTGCTTGTTATCAACGTTGACTGCCTTGCATGAAACAAGGACAGCCAAGTATGAGCCAAAGCATAACCTCATACCGAACCCCTCCATCTCAAATCAAAACTTTAGTCTATTTGGTGTCCTCGTCGACGTAATCGACGATGTCGCCGATATTGCACTTAAGTGCCTTGCATATACGTGCCAGAACATCCATGCTAACCGGAAGATCTTTGCCTAATTTCGCCATAGTCGTAGTAGTTAAATCAGTCGCTGCCATCAAATCCTTCTTCATCATTTTTTTGTCGATCAGCAACTTCCATAGCTTGTTGTAACTGAACGCCATATTACCGCCTCCAATGGAATTACTTTCACGTAATAAGTATAGCACATTGCTACTAAACTTAAAGGTTACATCTAATAACGCGTATTTTTCCTTGATACAAATATATTCATGGCCGATGTTGCAAAAGTTGATGATAATTCGCTACTCACACACTATGAGTTAGCTACTCCCGCTCCTCCAGGGGTATTCCAAAAGTCTGTATGCTGTTATTGGGAAACCAATAGCAGCTCTTTTTATGGACTTGGAATAACTTAAATACGGTAAAAAAAGGAGGAAGTAGCAATGGGTATGGAGGTTACGACATCTTGTACTCCCGTGGATGGAGGATGCCAGTATGCATGAAGTCCAAAACCTTGACAAAAAGCGAGTGTGTGACATGAGTGCAGACGCGAGAACAATTGAAATACGAAAGAAAGACTGTATAACCCGAATCACATCAAATCCTAACGGTACATTGAACATCACCCATGAACGTATCAAATCTGCTGTTTAACTAAGACCTCTCCCAAAAATCGAATAGAAATCCGCGAGAGCGCTAGACGACAGTGCGGATACCCGTTATAGGGTATCGCCCTGTCGTTTTTCTTTTCGCGGATGAAAAGCGGCTCCTGCGGATTTCAAAGCCAAAATTTGAAAACCAAAGGAGTCAAAAAGCATGAGAATTAGCTACCGAGACGCAGACGGCAAAATCATCGAACTGGAAGTATCCGAGGAGGTCGGAGTCTTCTATCTGGAGTCCGTGAAAGCGGAAAAGAGCAACGACCGGCGCAACAGCCGACCCGACCGACACACGCAACTCAGCACCTTCAATTACGAGGACGCGCGTTTCTTCTCTGATGGTACGGACTTACCTGCTGAACTAATAAGTTCCGAGACAATCGGCCATGCCATGTCGCAGCTGACCGAACGCCAGCAAGATCTAATTCGTAAACGCGTGTTAGAAGGCTGGTCCTATACTGACCTCGCCGCCCTTGAGGGGAAAGATGAATCGGCCATCCGCCATGCAGTGAACCGTGCCATAGCCAGACTTAGAAAATCTCTCCTATAGACCGTCCGTTTTCCCCTCCGCAGGTGCTATAGGGTGAAGGCACACAAAATCAGCCTTCAGAAAGGTAAGGTGGCTCACATGAAGCACATGCTTAAAATCAGTGTTTCGAAGGAGCCCCAGGACGGAGGGATTGTCGGCTGTCGCAACGTCACCTTGCGGGAAAGGCTGCTGCGCCTTCTATTAGGCGAGCAGCGCAGATTGACGGTGATTATCCCCGGCAACAGCGTGAAAGAGCTGTCCATTGTTGAGGAAGGGGGTGAAAAGCTTGAGCAAGATTAAGCTGCTGCATGATGTAGTCAATAATCTGCGCTCCCTTGCAGATAGTGTACAGGCGGTTGCGGATGCAATGGCGGCAAACGAGCCTGTTGAAAGCGCCCTGCCGGAAACAGCCACGGCACAGGTAGCAAAGCCTGCGACAAAGCCGGTAACGCTGGAGCAGGTGCGGGCAGCACTGGCCGAAAAGAGCCAGCTAGGGTTCACGGCAAACGTAAGGTCACTGTTAGAAAAGTACGGTGCGCCGAAACTTAGTCAGATTGATCCGGCAAACTACGCGGCGCTGCTGGCCGATGCAGAGGCCCTGAAATGAGTGCGGAGAAGCAGCATGCACTGCTCTCGGCTTCAGGTGCCCATCGCTGGATGAACTGTCCACCGTCAGCGCGGCTGGAGCGGGAGTTTGAGGACAACAGCGGAGAAGCTGCCGCCGAAGGCACATCCGCTCATGCACTGGCAGAACACAAGCTGCGTAAGGCCCTCAAACGGCGCTCAAGAAAGCCCGTCTCCAAGTACGATTCCGACGAGATGGACGTTTACACAGATGGCTATGTGGAGTTTATCCAGGAACTGATCGCCCTGATAAAGCAGGACTGCGCTGACCCAGTAGTGCTTATAGAGCAACGCCTGGACTTCTCAAAGTACGTACCTGACGGATTTGGCACGGGCGACTGTGTAATTATTTCCGATAGGACGCTTCACATCGTGGACTTCAAGTATGGTCAGGGTATTTTGGTCAGCGCAGAGAGCAACCCGCAGATGATGCTATATGCCCTTGGTGCCCTCGAGCTCTTCGACGGCATCTACGATATCACCTCAGTGTCTATGACCATCTATCAGCCACGGCGTGAGAATGTCAGTACCTTTACCATGGACAAGGAGTCCCTCTATCAGTGGGCCGACGAGGTCCTCAAGCCCATTGCCAGCCTTGCCTTCGAAGGCTCGGGAGAGTGCGTCCCCGGCGAGTGGTGCCGGTTCTGCCGTGCGGCGGTGAAGTGCCGCGCGCGGGCGGAGGACAACCTTAGCCTTGCCCGGTTTGAGTTTGCACTGCCACCGCTACTCTCGGACGGAGAGATTGAAGAAATCCTCGCCAAACTGGATGACCTTATATCCTGGGCGAGCGACATCAAGGCATATGCTCTGGAGGCAGCGGTCAGGCACGGCAAGGAGTGGCCGGGTTTCAAGCTGGTGGAGGGACGCTCCAACCGCAAATACGCTAACGAGGAAGCAGTGGCCGAAGCCGCAAGAGGTGCAGGCTACCGTGATATCTACCGCCAGAGCCTGATCACACTCACCGAGATGGAGCGGCTTATGGGCAGAGACAACTTTCAGGCTTTACTCGGCGGCCTAATTGAAAAGCCGCCTGGTAAGCCAACTCTGGTCCCGCTATCGGACAAGCGTCAAGCAATCAACACATCTGCTATAGATGAATTTAAGGAGGAGAAGTAACCATGTCAAACAACGCAACCCGTATTAATCCGAGTCCCGCCAAGAATCCCACAAAGGTGGTCACCGGGGTCGTCCGCCTCAGTTATGCCAATGTCCACGAACCCAAGAGCATCAACGGCGGAACGCCCAAGTACAGCGTCAGCCTAATCATCCCCAAGAGCGACACCAAGACCCTCGCGGCCATCAACGCCGCTGTAGACGCCGCCATCGAGGAAGGGCGCGGCAAGTTTGGGGGCAAGATCCCGAGCAAGTCCGCCTTGAAACTGCCGCTGCGGGACGGCGATATTGACCGCCCGGACGATGAGGCCTATGCCGACAGCTACTTCGTGAACGCCAACAGCAACTCTGCGCCAGAGATCGTGGACAAGTCCCTGAACCCCATCATGAGCCGTTCTGAGGTCTACTCCGGGGTCTATGCGAGAGTAAGCGTGAACTTCTATGCGTTTAACTCTAACGGCAACCGCGGTGTTGCCTGCGGACTGGGTAACATCCAGAAAGTCCGTGACGGTGAGCCGTTGGGCGGCCGGGCCAGCGCAGCGGATGACTTCACAACTGACAGCGATGGAGACGACTTCCTCGGCTAATGACATATACGGTGAGCAGGGCGGCGAGAAAACTTGCCGCCCTGCTCAGATATGGAGGGTTTATGAAACATCTCAGTGTGGATATTGAAACATTTAGCGACCGTGACCTGTCGAAGTGCGGCGTCTACAAGTACGCCGAATCCCCCAATTTTGAGATTCTGCTGTTCAGCTACTCCGCTGATGGAGGCAATGTGCATGTAGTCGACATAGTGGGCGGAGAAAAACTGCCCCGTGAAATAGAGAAGGCTCTGGTAGATGAAAGCGTAACTAAGTGGGCCTTTAACGCGCAGTTTGAGCGGGTCTGCCTGTCAAGATATTTAGGCCACTGGCTCAGGCCCGAATCATGGCGCTGCACCATGGTGTGGGCGGCGTATCTGGGCCTTCCGCTATCTTTGGAGGGTACGGGCGCAGTGCTGGGGCTGGAGAAGCAGAAGCTCAAGGAAGGTAAAGACCTCATCAGATATTTCTCCGTCCCCTGTAAACCCACGAAGGCAAACGGTGGCCGGACACGCAACCTTCCCTCCGATGCGCCGGACAAATGGGAGCAGTTTAGAGCTTACAACGTCCGCGACGTGGAGACAGAACAGGCAATTCAGGCACGGCTCCATAAGTTCCCCGTACCGGAGGACGAGTGGCTAACCTACATTCTCGACCAGTATATCAACGACCGGGGCATCCAGCTGGACTTGGATCTGGTCGCACAAGCAATCCGCTTTGATGAGCGGTCGCGGGCTGAGCTAACCAAGCAGATGATGAAGCTAACTACGCTGGACAACCCCAACTCGATTGCTCAGATGAAGGCATGGCTTGCGGAGCACGGGATGGAAACCGATACCCTGGACAAAGCGGCAGTCAAGGAGATGCTCAAATCTGCGCCACATGACCTCAAGCAAGTGTTGGAGCTGCGGCAGTCACTCGCTAAGAGCAGTGTGAAGAAATACACGACAATGGGCAACGTTGTCGGTAACGATGGCCGGGCCAGGGGGCTCTTGCAGTTCTATGGCGCGAACCGAACCGGGCGCTGGGCTGGCAGGCTGATTCAAGTGCAAAACCTGCCCCAGAACCATCTGCCGGATTTGGCCGAGGCTCGAAACCTTGTAAAAAGCGGCAGTTTCGAGATGCTAGATGCGCTCTATGATTCCGTTCCCCTTGTTCTGTCGGAGCTTATACGGACAGCATTTGTGCCCCGGCCAGGCTATAAGTTCATCGTAGCCGACTTCTCTGCCATTGAAGCCCGCGTTATCGCATGGCTGGCGGGCGAGACATGGCGTAACGAGGTGTTTGCCACTCACGGCAAGATTTATGAGGCGTCGGCAAGCCAGATGTTCCAAGTCCCTATTGAGGAAATAACCAAGGGAAGCCCGCTCAGGCAAAAAGGTAAAATCGCGGAGTTGGCGCTTGGCTATGGCGGCTCAGTCGGAGCTCTGAAAGCTATGGGCGCCCTGGAGATGGGGTTAGCCGAGCATGAGCTGCAACCGCTGGTGAATGCGTGGAGAAGCGCCAATCCCAAAATCGTGAGGCTCTGGTGGGATGTTGACAAGGCGGCGATGACCGCGGTCAATGAGCGAACCAACACACAAACCCACGGCATCCGGTTTGAGTACAGAAGCGGCATGCTCTTTATTGTGCTGCCCTCCGGCAGGCGGCTGGCCTATGTGAAACCGAAGATCGGGCAGAACCGCTTTGGCGGTGAGGCGGTTACCTATGAGGGAGTAGGCATCAGCAAGAAGTGGGAGCGCATCGAAAGCTATGGCCCCAAGTTCGTGGAGAACATTGTGCAGGCAATTTCCCGGGATATCCTTTGCCATGCCATGCGGCGACTTGACGCAGCGGGGTTTTCCATCGTCATGAGCGTTCACGATGAGGTGGTTATAGAAGCGCCTCCGGAGGTGTCTCCAGACGATGTCTGCCGCCATATGGCCGAAACCCCGTCTTGGGCGGAGGGGCTGCTGCTTCGTGCCGAAGGCTTCGTGTGCCCATTTTATAAAAAAGATTGAGGACTTTTTTCTTCAGACCGTCCGAATGCGTCCTTCCCCCTGGCTGTATAGTGAAGGCCACAGCAAACTGAGCCTTCGGAAAGGACGAGCCACATGAACGAACTACAGGCATTCTCCTACGAGGGGAACGAGATCAGAACTATTCAGAGGAACGGCGAGCCCTGGTGGGTGTTAAAGGATGTATGTGATGTGCTGGAACTCAGTAACAGTCGCATGGTAGCTGACCGCTTGGACGAGGACGAGAAGGATGTAAGTATTGTTGACACCCTTGGCGGCAAACAGGAACTGACAGTGATTAGCGAGAGCGGGCTCTATAATGTTATCCTGCTCTCCCGCAAGCCCGAAGCCAAGAAGTTCAAACGCTGGGTCACCCACGAAGTTCTGCCGCAAATCCGAAAGCATGGTGCTTACGTCACAACCTCCAAACTGGAAGAAATCATGAATGACCCCGACTCCTGGATTATGCTCTTAACCACTCTCAAGGCGGAACGCCAGGCAAAAGAGCAGCTCCAGGTTCAGGCAGCAGAGAACAAACCAAAGGTAATCTTTGCTGATGCCGTATCGGTTTCTGAAGGGACCATCCTCATCGGTGAGCTGGCCAAAATCCTCAAGGGCAACGGTGTCGACATCGGTCAGAACCGCTTGTTTGAAAGGCTCCGACAGGACGGCTTTTTAATTAAGCGGAAGGGTACCGATTACAATGCCCCGACACAGAAGGCTATGGAGCTTGGGCTGTTTAAGGTCAAGGAAACGGCCATTACTCATTCCGATGGTCATGTCACCATTTCTAAGACGACAAAGGTGACGGGCAAAGGGCAGCAGTACTTTATCAACTACTTTCTGGGCGCAAAGAAGAACGGCCATGGACTGGCGTAACAGCAAAGGCTACCCCGAGCCCACTGCCGCAAAAGCTCTAGCAAGAGTGGTATCTGAGGAAAAGGCTAAAGCAAAAGAGCGTCGCTCGCTGGTCTACATTTGCTCGCCTTTTGCTGGCGACACTGACTATAACATTAGCCGTGCCCGCGGTTACTGCCGGTTTGCGATCAGCGAGGGGTGCGTTCCCCTCGCACCGCACCTCCACTTCCCACAGTTTCTGGACGAGGAAGATAAAGAGAGCCGTGAACTCGGGTTATCCTGTGCGCTGGTTCTCCTGACAAAGTGCGACGCTCTGTGGGTGTTTGGCGGCAAGATTTCATCTGGGATGGCGCAGGAGATCTCCAAGGCCGAGAGCCTGGGGATTCCGGTCCGGTACTTCACTGAGAGATGCAAGGAGGTTGCGCGGGATGAAGATAGCCGTCGGTAACAGCCGCATGGACAAGCGGTGGAAGAACAAGGACATTTCCTGGGCAGATTTCAAGAACGCCGTTCGCACGACGAAGCGTACCACTGAGACAGTGTCCGAGTATCGCAAAATGAGCAAAGCGCAGCAGGACAGTATTAAGGACATCGGCGGCTTTGTGGGGGGTGCACTGCGGGAGGGCAAGCGGGGCAATGGGTATGTCCTTTGCCGGTCCATGCTTACATTGGACATGGACTATGCCACCCCTGACATTTGGGAGCAGATAGAGGCTCTCTACGACTGGACCTGCTGCGCCTATTCCACCCACAAAAGCACGCCGGAAGCGCCGCGCCTGCGGTTGGTTGTCCCCCTGGCCCGTGAGGTAAGCGAGGATGAGTACCCAGCTCTGGGACGAATGGTGGCCAAGGAAATAGGCATTGACCTGTTCGATGACACAACGTATGAGCCCTCGCGGCTGATGTACTGGCCATCCACCTCCTCTGACGGAGAGTACGTGTTCCACGAGAAAGACGGCGAGCTGCTCGACCCCGACGTGTACCTCTCCAAATATGCAGACTGGCGGGATACAGCCATGTGGCCCACATCAAAACGGCAGTCTGAGGTACTGGAGCGCCGACTAAAACAGCAACAGGACCCCCTTGCTAAAGATGGTGTTGTGGGAGCGTTCTGCAAGGCCTACTCCATTGAGGCGGCCATTGAAGCTTTTCTCTCAGGAGTGTACGAACCTTCCGCTATGGCAGGCCGCTACGATTACATCCCCGCCGACAGTTCCGCAGGTGTAGTTATCTACGACGGCAAGTTTGCCTATAGCCATCACGCCACCGACCCGGTCTGTGGCAAGCTGCTCAACGCTTTTGACCTAGTGCGCCTGCATAAGTTCAGTGACCTCGACGAGAAGGCGTCATTCAAAGCCATGTCGGACTTTGCAGTTAAAGATGAGCAGGTCAGGGCGAAACTAGCCGAGGAACGCCGGGCGCAGGCTGAAGCGGACTTCACCAATGAGGACAACTGGCAGAGTCAGCTTGAGCTAGACAAGACAGGTGAGGTGAAAGACACACTCACCAATATCTCCACCATCATGCGCTTTGACCCAAATCTGCAGCCTATCGTCTTTAACCAGTTTAAGAACATGATCGATGTTATCGGGGAGCTCCCCTGGCCACAGGTTAAGCCCGGCTGGAGCGATACTGACCTGGCCTGCGCGAAGCTATACTTCGAGCGCACCTATGGCATCTGGTCGCCGACCAAGTTCAAAGATGCGTTGCTTGGGGTTGTTTCTGTCGAGCGCCTCTACCACCCGGTTAAGGAGTACCTCGGCGGGCTGTCATGGGATGGTATAGAACGACTAGATACTCTACTCATCGACTATCTTGGCGCTGAAGATACACCTTATGTGCGGGCTGTTACCCGCAAGACACTGGTGGCGGCGGTGGCGCGTATCTACCAGCCGGGAGTGAAGTTTGACTCCATCCTCGTGCTAAACGGTGCCCAGGGCATCGGCAAGTCCACACTCTTTGCCCGGCTGGGCGGCCAGTGGTATTCTGACTCCCTCGCCATCTCGGACATGAAAGACAAGACCGCGCCGGAGAAGCTGCAGGGGTATTGGATACTGGAGCTTGGCGAACTGGCAGGCATCAAAAAGGTAGACGTGGAGACGGTGAAATCCTTCATAACGCGTACCGATGACAAGTACCGGCAGTCCTACGGTGTTGTTGTGGAGAGCCACCCCCGCTCCTGCATCATTGTTGGCACCACCAACAGCGACGGCGGCTTCCTGCGCGATATCACGGGAAACCGCCGGTTCTGGCCAGTGCGAGTTGTAGGTCAGGGCAAATACCAGGCATGGGAGCTGACAGAGGTTGACCAAGTATGGGCTGAAGCGATCGAGCGCTACAACGAGGGAGAGGAACTGTTTCTCAAAGGCAGCCTCGCGGAGGAAGCCATTACACAACAGCGCGACGCTATGGAGGGAGATGACCGGGAAGGCCTGGTGGCCGAATATCTCGACACCCTCTTGCCCGACGGGTGGGACAAGCTGGACTTATATGCCCGCCGCAACTTTCTTGACGGCAGCGAGTTCGGTGGTGAAAGCCGCACGGGGACTCTGCGCCGGGAGCAGGTCTGTATTATGGAGATCTGGTGCGAGTGCTTCGGCAAGAACCGCGAAGCTCTCAAGAAGGGCGATTCTTACGAGATCGAGGAGATTCTCAATAAAATCGGGGGCTGGGTGAAGTTCACCGGCAACAAAACCGGTAAGAAGAACCTGCCGCTATATGGTCCGCAACGAGTGTTCATCCGTTCCGGCGAGGAGGCTTAGGCACATGCCCATTGTTCCAGTCGTGCCAATACAGCAGCCTGTCGGCACAGTCGCAAGCCCCTTATATACCACGCTCCTTGCCTTGCCTGTTCCCATTGTGCCAATAATTCACTCTCTAAATGATGTAGTTATAGGTAATAAAGGAGTAATGGGCACGAATGAGCGTGTACTCGCGCGTAAGAGTTTGAAGTGCTTGGGCACATGTATCGGCACACGAGGTTCTTATGCGTGAGAAACTGATAGAACAGAAACTTGTCCGAGCAGTCAAAGCAGCTGGTGGAATTGCCGTGAAGTTTGTCTCGCCTGGTTACGATGGCATGCCGGACCGTCTCGTGCTTCTACCTGGCAGTAGGATGGCTTTTGTGGAAGTGAAGGCGCATGGTAGGAAACCCAGACCCCTGCAGGCTATAAGGCATGGGATGCTCAGGCGGCTAGGATTTCTGGTGTATGTGTTAGACAGTGAAACACAGATTGGAGGGATACTCGATGAAATACGAACCACATGAATACCAGGTATATGCCACGGAGTATATCCTCCAGCATCCCATTGCGGCGATCCTGCTGGATATGGGTCTTGGTAAGTCGGTGATCACCCTGACCGCCATCTTTGACCTCACCCTGGACAGCTTTCTGATTCGCAAGGTGCTGGTCATCGCCCCTCTCAGAGTGGCACGGGATACCTGGCCCGCGGAGATTGAGAAGTGGGATCATCTGCGCGACCTGACCTATACAGTTGCAATCGGCAATGAGTCCCAGCGGAAAGCGGCTCTGTTGCAAAGAGTACAGGTCTACCTTATCAATCGGGAGAACGTGGAGTGGTTGGTCACCAAGAGCGGGCTCCCCTTTGACTACGATATGGTAGTAGTCGATGAGCTGTCCTCCTTCAAGTCTCATCAAGCCAAGCGGTTCAGAAGCCTGATCAAAGTGAGGCCCCTGGTTAAGCGGATAGTGGGTCTGACGGGCACACCGTCCAGCAATGGGCTAATCGACTTATGGGCGGAGTTTCGCCTCCTTGACATGGGGCGGCGCCTGGGGCGCTTTATTGGCAATTACCGTGAAGCCTTCTTCACGCCGGATAAGCGCAATGGCCAGGTCATCTTTAGCTATAAACCGAAACCCGGGGCAGAGGAAGCCATCTACCGCCTCATTTCAGACATCACCATCAGCATGAAGGGCAGCGACTACCTGAAACTGCCCGAGCTCGTGATGAATGAAGTTCCCGTCCGGATGTCCGAGCCTGAAGCGCAACACTACCAGACCATGAAGGCTGAGATGGTGCTGTCCTTCAAGCACAGGGAAATTGACGCCGCAAATGCTGCAGCCCTCTCCGGCAAGCTGCTTCAGATGGCTAACGGAGCAGTCTACGATGGTGACGGTGGCGTGGTTAAGCTTCATGACCGCAAGCTAGATGCTTTGGAGGATATTATCGAAGCTGCTAACGGCAAGTCGGTGCTGGTTGCCTATTGGTTCAGGCACGATCTGGAGCGGATATTGGAGCGTTTTGCGGCTGAAAAATTGGATTCAGCAGAGAGCATCAGGCGATGGAACAAAGGAGAAATCCAGCTGGGAGTCATTCACCCGGCTTCTGCTGGTCACGGACTAAATCTACAGGCGGGGGGTTCTACGCTGGTATGGTTTGGCCTTACCTGGAGTCTGGAGCTTTACCAGCAAACCAACGCTCGTCTCTGGCGGCAAGGGCAAAAGGACACGGTTGTGATTCACCATATCATAGCCAGGGATACCATTGACGAACAGGTCATGAAAGCTCTAAAGGATAAGAACAATACCCAAGCCGCGCTTATCGATGCGGTCAAGGCGGCTGTTAAAGGAGGTTTGGCACAGTGAACATCGTTTGGCATTACTTAGACAAGAAAACAGCGGCTGTTAATGCCCTTAAGGATTACAGCAACATGGAATTCATTATTGAGAACACCGATGAGAGCATAGCTGCCATCTATGCAAAGGCAGAGTCGCCAAGGAGGTCTCTGCCAACACTGATGCCCAAGGCGTATAATCCCAAAGCCGCAGAAGATCGACTGGCTGCCTGTATTGATGAGATTGATGTTCTTAAGGAACGTTACCGGCAGGCGCTGGAGTACATGGAATGGTTCAAACCAGCTTGGGAGATGCTTGATGATGCCTCGCGTTTTATCCTGCATGAATTCTTCGTCAGAGACATTACTAAGACAGAGGCTGTTCTGAACATCAGCGAGAAGCTCCATATCGAGCGTTCCTGGGTGTACAAGAGAAAGGAAGAGGCCTTGCGCCAATTGACGCTTCTTCTCTACGGTCTTTAGAGTGGACAAACAGTGGACGATTTTTGCAGAATAGCAGCTTACAATAGTATTGTGGATTACTGGGCAGAGCCTTCGCGGAAAACCGCGGGGGCTTTTCTTATGCCAAAAAACGAGGTGAGCAGATGCCATACAAACCAAAGCGGCCTTGTTCACATCCCGGCTGCCCGGAGCTGACTGACTCCCGGTTCTGTGTAGCGCATGCGAAACAGGAAGCCAGGCGCTATGAACGCTACCAGCGCGACCCGGCAGTGAAGAAACGCTACGGCAGGACGTGGAAGCGCATCCGCGACCGTTACATCGCTTCCCATCCATTGTGTGAGCAATGCCTGGCGCGTGGTAAGAGCGTGCTAGCCGATGAGGTACACCACATAAAGCCGTTATCGCAAGACGGCACCAATGAATTCACAAACCTGATGTCCCTATGCACACCATGCCATTCTGAGATTACTGCTCGAGACGGTAGCCGCTGGAGGCGAAGGGACTGCCCCCAGGGGCGGTCTTAATCTCTGTAGCCTTTGAGGCGGGGAACGGGCGCAGGGGCACGCGCGCAAAAATCACGGTTCAAACGGGGGATTAACCCCCTCCGCTGCAAAAGGAGGTGGCGGCGCGTGGCAAAGGACGGCACTAACAGAGGGGGCAGGCGCATTCGCGCCGGAGATAAGCCCCATGCTTTGGCGGACAAAATCACAAAAGGCAAGGCAGCAAAGATATTGGAGGTCCCGGACCTCAAACCTGAATCCCTGCTTGAAGCTGAGGACCTTGAGGGAGCAGCAGATCTACATGGAGAGGACATGCCAACTCCCAGCGACTTTCTTCGCTCTAGGCAAAAGGACGGCAAGTCGCTGGGTGCTGATGCTCTCTTTATTGAAACGTGGAAATGGCTCAAAGAACGTGGGTGCGAAAAGTTTGTAAACCCGAGGCTTATCGAGGCCTATGCGCAAGCTTTCACCCGCTACATTCAATGCGAAGAGGCCATTAGTCTGTACGGCCTTCTAGGCAAACACCCGACAACCGGTGGGGCGATCGCCAGCCCCTTCGTTCAGATGAGCCAGTCATTTCAGAAACAGGCTAACCTGCTCTGGTATGAGATTTTCGACATCGTGAAGCAGAACTGCACCACAGCCTTTGTGAGCAACCCGCAGGACGACATTATGGAGGCCCTATTATCGGGGAGGAGAAAATAATGAGACCGTTTTCGGTGATGAAAGAGCCGCAATCAAAGCATCAGCCGGGGCTTGCACATTTCATGCGAAGCCTAAAGCAATCGGGACTGAACAGGCAGCAGATCAAGACATTACGTGGCCAAGCCCTGTCAGGCGACTTGTCTGGTGCACAAAGGGGACTTGAAAGGATGGTTTTACGGCATGAAGACAACCGAGCGCTTTGAGAAAGTGAATATCGACCGGCTAGTGCCGTATGCCAGAAACGCCCGCACCCATAGTAAGGAGCAGATCCTGCAGCTGCGGGCTTCCTTACGGGAGTTTGGCTTCGTAAACCCGGTCATCGTCGACAAAGATCTCAACGTGATTGCTGGCCACGGCCGCATCCTGGCCGCCAAGGAAGAAGGCATAGCCGAGGTGCCCTGTGTATTTGCCGAGCATCTATCTGAGGCTCAGAAGCGCGCCTACATCATCGCAGATAACCGGCTTGCGCTGAATGCTGGCTGGGATGCGGAAATGCTGTCTGTGGAACTTGCGGACCTGCAAGGCGCGGACTTTGACATTTCGCTCCTTGGCTTTGACGATGCCGAGCTCAATAAGCTGCTGGGTGGAATGGATGATGTCAAAGACGATGACTTTGACGTGGATGCCGAGCTTCAAAAGCCCGCCATCACCCAGTTGGGAGATTTGTGGCTGCTGGGCAAGCACCGCCTGGTCTGCGGCGATAGCACTAAGGCTGAAACCTTTGAGCTCCTCATGGATGGGAAGCAGGCCAACCTGACGGTGACGGACCCACCCTACAATGTCAACTACGAAGGTCGCGCCGGGAAAATCAAGAACGACAATATGGCGGGCGACAAGTTCTATCAGTTCCTGCTTGCGGCCTTTACCCACACCGAAAAAGCGATGGCCAAGGATGCAAGCATCTACGTGTTCCATGCTGACACAGAAGGTCTGAACTTCCGCAGGGCCTTTTCTGACGCGGGATTCTATCTTTCCGGGACTTGCATCTGGAAGAAGCAGTCGCTGGTCCTTGGGCGCTCTCCCTACCAGTGGCAGCACGAGCCGATTCTTTTTGGTTGGAAGAAGACCGGCAAGCACGCCTGGTACTCCGACCGGAAGCAGACCACGATATGGGAGTTTGAGAAGTCCAAGAAGAATGGCGAGCATCCTACCATGAAACCGGTACCGCTCATCGCCTATCCCATCGTAAATAGTTCTATGACTGGCTGCATAGTTCTCGATCCCTTCGGTGGAAGCGGCTCTACGCTTATTGCCAGTGAGCAGACGGACAGAATGTGCTTTACCGTAGAGCTCGATGAAAAGTACTGCGATGTCATTGTAAAAAGGTATATTGAGCAGGTATCAGCCAAGGATGTCTATCTCATTCGGGGCGGGGAAAAGGTACACTTCAACGAAGTGAAGGTGCCCGAGCACCTTCAGTAAAGCCTCTGTCGTCAGATAGAACTTGCTTTTCCACAGCTTCAGAGGGATATATGTACTCACCAAAGAAGCAAAGGAGGCTCACGAGTATGGAACTAAGATACAACGTAACAGGTGCAAGGCGAAAAGAGATGGTGTCTGCCATTAGCGATCTGGTGGGTGAACCCATTAGCTACAAAGGTGCACCCACATTCGCCTACGAGGTCGGGCGGTTTTCTATCGACAAAGAAGGCACCCTCAGCTACCCGATCGAACTGGACAGTGATCTCGCCCAGAAGGTCATGACTGGACTTTCGGAAAGAGGCTTTGACTTTGAGGAGTCTGACGCTCAGAACCGGCTGGCCATCGAGATGCCGCTGGACGGATTCACCGAGGAAAGCATCTCCAACCTTAAAAAACTTATCGCCAGCAAGGCCAACCTCATCAAGAAGGCCCTTAATGCCGATTCACTAGTCATCGAACGGACCGAAAACACCCTGGTATTCCCCTGGGTCAAGCTCCCGGCGGAGAGCGATGAAGTCTTAGCGTACTCTCGCTTCATCGGTGCACTCTGCGCAGCGGCCAAGGAGCAAAAGCGGGTCACGGCCAAGGAGAAGGAAGTAGACAATGAGAAGTTTGCTTTCCGGGTGTTCCTCATCAGATTGGGCTTCGTGGGTGACGAGTACAAGGTTGCGCGTAGAGTCCTGCTGAAGAACCTTTCTGGCAACAGTGCCTTCAAAAGTGGGGCGCCCAAAGCCGAGGTGACACCGGGTGAATAGCTTCCCCGCCAAGGAGACTGTGCTACAACTGCGTAAGACATATCCCCGCGGAACTCGCGTGGAACTGGTCAGAATGAACGACCCGTACTCCACGCTGAAGCCCCGTGACCAGGGGACCGTGGACTTCATCGACGACACCGGAACCATTTTCTGCAGCTGGGACAGCGGCTCCACCCTCGGCATCGTCTACGGTGAGGACGTCGTTAAGAGGCTATAGGCATGTCTCCAAGGCCCCCGTATTAGTGTGTTTTCTTTACAGAAATAGCTTGCTATTACAGCCGTTCAGAGTGATATATGTACATACCCAAAGGTACACCAACACTCTGAAGGAGGCTGAACCAGATGTTTAAGAGCAAGTTTGGGATCGAGATCGAGTTCACAGGCATCACCAGAAGCGAGGCAGCCAGGATCGCCGCGGAACACTTGGGTGGCACGGTAACCGGCGCAGGCGACTACTACGACACCAAGAGGGTCACTGCACCGGACGGTAGGGTCTGGAAGTTCATGAGTGACGGCAGCATTGCCTGCCAGACGAGGCAGGGCAAGCGGAAGGTTTCCGCCTCCCGCGACTACAGTGTGGAGCTGGTTAGTCCCATCCTCACCTACCGGGAGGACATTGACACTCTGCAGGAGCTAGTGCGCAAGCTTCGCCAGGCCGGGGCCTTTGCTAACACCACCTGCGGCATACACATCCATCTGGATGGAGCCAGCCACACGCCCAGAAGCATCCGCAACTTCGTGAACATCATCGCCAGCAAGAATGACCTTTTCTATGACGCGCTCCAGATTGCGCCTCAGCGCATGAACTACTGCAAGAAGATGGACAGCCTGCTAGTTGAGAAGATGAACCTCAGAAAGCCCAAGACCATGGAGATGCTTGAGGAAATCTGGTACGAGGGCTACAGCGAGAGCCGCGGCCAGCACTACCACCAGAGCCGCTACCATTTTCTCAACCTGCACAGCTTCTTCACTGGCAACCGCACGGTAGAACTGAGGGGCTTCAACAGCGAACTCCACGCGGGCAAGGTCAGAAGCTACATAGTTCTCGCCCTGGCGCTCAACCACCAAGCCTTGACGCAAAAATGCGCATCGGCAAAGAAGCCGCAAACAGACAACCAGAAGTTCGCCATGCGGACTTACCTCAACCGCATCGGCTTCATCGGCGACGAGTTTGCTAACTGCCGCGAGCACCTGACAGCCCACCTGCGCGGCTCGGCGGCCTGGAGGTTTCGGGCGGCCTGAGCCGCCTGAAACCCCTCATAAAGACAAAGGAGGACAAAGTCTATGAAGCAAAGCAAAAAGCTGTATCTCGCTTACGGCTCCAACCTAAACCTAGCGCAGATGGCGGACAGGTGCCCCACAGCAACGGTACTGGGAAGCAGCGTAATGACAGGCTGGCGACTCTTGTTCAGGGGCGCACACGCTGGCGCAGTGGCCACGGTCGAGCCATTTGAAGGCGGCAGCGTGCCGGTGCTGGTCTGGGAAATAACGCCTGCCGATGAAGCGGCGCTGGACCGCTACGAGGGCTGGCCATTCCTTTACCGGAAGGAAGTAGTTTCAGTAGAGCTCGACGGTAAGAGCGTCGAGGCGATGGTCTACATTCTGAACGATGGCAGGCTGTTTGGGCAGCCAAGCTGCTATTACTACAGCACCATTCTGGAAGGTTACAAGAGCGCGGGCTTTGACATCGAAATCCTGCGCAGGGCCACCATAGAGTCCGTAGAGACAGGGGGGAATGCGTGTGACTGACGAAGTCAGGAAGCAGATCCTCGCCATCAGGGCCAGCGGCGTAACCAACATGTTTGACGTGCCCCGCGTTCAGTACGAGGCTTATGTCCACGGCTTTCATGAGCTGCTGGGGTACCTTAACAGCAACAAGGCAGAATACAGCCGATTTATTATGACGGGCGAGTATACCAAACAGGAATAGACCAATCAGTCAGCGCTGGCGAAACAGAGCTTCTTCGGAGGCTCTGTTCTTGTATTCCGCTAGTCTCGAGGAGGCGGCAGATATGCGAAAGCTGAAGAAGTACAGGCCTACCGCCTTCATGGCAGAGGGTTCTCGCTACGACAAGGGTGCTGCAGATTATGCCGTGTCCTTTATAGAAGCCCTCTCTCATACCAAAGGTTCCTGGGCGGGCAAGCCCTTTGAACTAATCGACTGGCAGGAGCAGATTGTCCGCGACTTGTTCGGCGTCCTCAAGCCGAGCGGGCATCGGCAGTTCAACACCGCGTATGTAGAGATACCCAAGAAGATGGGCAAGAGCGAGCTGGCAGCAGCAATTGCCTTGCTGCTCACCTGCGGCGACCGGGAGGAGCGCGCTGAAGTGTACGGCTGTGCAGCTGACCGCCAGCAGGCGTCCATCGTATTTGAGGTGGCCGCCGATATGGTGCGGATGTGCCCGGCTCTATCCCGGCGGGTTAAGCTACTGGCCTCGACCAAGAGGCTAATCTACCTGCCGACCAACAGCTTCTACCAGGTGCTGAGCGCAGAAGCATACTCCAAGCACGGCTTTAACATCCATGGGGTGGTTTTTGATGAACTACACACCCAGCCCAACCGGAAGCTATTTGACGTGATGACCAAAGGTTCAGGAGATGCGCGGACGCAGCCACTTTACTTCCTCATAACCACCGCAGGCAACGACACCCAGAGCATATGTTATGAGACCCACCAGAAGGCGGTGGATATCCTTGAGGGCAGGAAGTGTGATCCCACATTTTATCCCGTCATATACGGCGCGAAGGATGATGATGACTGGACTGACCCAAAGGTGTGGAAGAAGGCGAACCCATCCCTCGGTATTACGGTCAGTATAGATAAAGTAAAGGCCGCCTGTGAGAGCGCGAAGCAGAACCCCGCAGAGGAGAACAGCTTCCGACAACTGCGGCTGAATCAGTGGGTGAAGCAGGCCGTCCGCTGGATGCCGATGGCCAAGTGGGATGCTTGCGCATTCCCGATAGATACCACGTCCCTTGAAGGTCGTGTCTGCTACGGCGGGTTGGATCTGTCGAGCACGACGGACGTCACGGCGTTTGTTCTGGTGTTCCCACCGGAAGACGAGAATGACAAGTACGTTGTTCTCCCATACTTCTGGATGCCCGAGGGAAACATTGACCTGCGCGTGCGACGGGACCATGTGCAGTACGATCTCTGGGAGAAGCAGGGGCATCTGCTGACCACCGAGGGGAATGTCGTACATTACGGCTATATCGAGAAGTTCATTGAAGAACTTGCAGAGAAGTACAACATTCGAGAAATTGCCTTTGACCGTTGGGGTGCTGTGCAGATGGTGCAGAACCTTGAGGGGATGGGATTCACTGTTGTTCCCTTTGGTCAGGGCTTTAAGGATATGTCTCCGCCGACGAAGGAACTGATGAAGCTGACGCTGGAGGAGAAAATCGCCCACGGCGGCCATCCGGTGCTACGGTGGATGATGGACAATATCTTCATCAAGACTGACCCCGCTGGCAACTTGAAGCCCGACAAAGAAAAGAGCACAGAAAAAATAGATGGCGCGGTGGCGACCATCATGGCCCTCGACCGTGCCATCCGCTGCGGTGGAGGTTCGGGAGGCTCTGTCTACAATGAGCGTGGACTTTTGATCATTTAAAGCATATACGGCGTGGAGCAATAATCACGAGAGAGTTTTTGGAGAGGGATTTCTCCCACTGCAATCCACATCTACGTGCTATAATTTAGCAAAAGCACCCATGCGGGTGAACAGGGGGGATTTAGGTGGATATTGAAAGACTCAAAAGGATGGCCAATAACAAAAGCAACTGGCGTGAGAGATTGCAGGCTGTTGAAGGACTTGCCGTAATGGATGACCAACCGTCTAAAGACATCTTAGCTCGTCTAGCGATACACGACCCTGTCTTCAAAGTTAAGGAGGCTGCCTTTAGAGCCGCCCAGGCCCGCAAAATCACATATGCCGGAAAGCCAATTTATCTTGGGAAAAAACCAAAGGGTAACTTGGTTAAGGAGATTAACAAGAAGCTGGTAATTGTTAGGGACAAGCTCGAAGAAGGCTTTACACTTGAGGACTTCAAACGGAAGTTCTCCGAGATGTACCCTGAAATTTACGATACATATGAGGGAGACAAAGGGGATCAACTGGACAAGTGGTTATCTAATGTAATTCCTTCTTTGCCAAAGAAAAAGTAATACAGTAACATTACTGAGCATCGCTCCGGCGGTGCCTTTTTCATGCCCTTTTTCGGAGGTGAAAGGTAAATGAGCATATTTTCTCGGCTATTCCGCTCAAGGGATAAGCCGCAAAACCGCATGAGCAGTGCCTTTTCGTTTCTGTTCGGCGGCACCACAGCGGGTAAAACAGTCAACGAGCGAACCGCCATGCAGGCTACGGCTGTGTATGCCTGCGTAAGGATACTGTCTGAGGCCATCGCCGGGCTGCCGCTGCGGGTTTACCGCTACAGGACCGATGGCGGCAAGGAGAAAGCGGTCGAGCATCGGCTATACTACCTAATCCATAACGAACCAAACCCGGAGATGACATCATTTGTGTTCAGAGAAACACTGATGAGTCATCTTTTGCTTTGGGGTAACGCCTACGCACAAATCATTCGGGACGGGCGTGGGCAGGTATTGGCCCTCTACCCTTTGCTCCCGAACAAGATGGATGTGTCGCGGTCTGCAAGCGGCGAACTGACCTATACCTACCGCCGCGATGCCGAGGAAAGCCGGACAAATCCAGACAGTGGAACGGTAGTTCTGCGCAGGGACGAGGTACTGCATATCCCGGGTCTTGGCTTTGACGGACTGATCGGCTACTCGCCCATCGGCATTGCCAAAAATGCTATCGGGCTGGCTATGGCAACAGAGGAATACGGAGCATCCTTTTTCTCTAACGGGGCTAATCCCGGTGGAGTGCTGGAGCATCCCGGCGTGGTCAAGGACCCCAAAAGAGTGCGGGAAAGCTGGAACGCAGTCTACCAGGGTAGCGGCAATGCCCACCGCATCGCGGTACTGGAAGAAGGGATGAAGTTTCAGTCCATCGGCATTCCACCGGAACAGGCGCAGTTTCTGGAGACGCGGAAGTTCCAACTTAATGAGATTGCCCGCATCTTCCGCGTACCGCCTCACATGGTCGGAGATCTGGAGAAGTCCAGCTTCTCGAACATTGAGCAGCAGTCGCTGGAGTTCGTCAAGTACACCCTCAATCCGTGGGTAATGCGGTGGGAACAGGCTTTGCAGCAGGCGCTTCTCTTGCCTTCGGAAAAGCTCAGGTACTTTATCAGGTTTAATGTGGACGGGCTGTTGCGAGGAGACTATCAGGGACGCATGAACGGTTACGCCACGGGGCGGCAGAACGGGTGGCTGTCGGCGAACGATATCCGCGAACTTGAGGACATGAATCGCATTCCCAACGAGGATGGCGGAGACCTATATCTGGTCAACGGCAACATGACAAAGCTGGCTGATGCGGGTGTCTTTGCCACTCATCAACCGAAGGAGGTCAGTACATGAGGAAATTCTGGAACTGGGTGCTTAACTCAGCGGAGGGGCGCACCCTCTATCTCAACGGACCTATCGCCGAGGAATCCTGGTGGGGCGACGAGGTTACGCCCAAGTTGTTCAAGGGTGAACTAATGTCAGGTTCGGGCAACATCACGGTGTGGATTAACTCTCCCGGTGGCGATGTTTTTGCGGCGGCGCAGATCTACAACATGCTCATGGACTATGCCGGACAGGTCACCGTCAGGATTGATGGCATCGCCGCCAGCGCCGCCTCGGTCATCGCTATGGCCGGAAGCGAGGTGCACATGTCTCCCGTGTCCATGCTCATGATCCACAACCCCTCAACCATCGCCATCGGCGACAGCGAAGAGATGCTTCGCGCCAAGGCGCTACTCGATGAGGTCAAGGAGAGTATCATCAACGCCTATGAGCTGAAATCCGGGCTGTCACGAGTGAAACTTTCGCAGCTCATGGATGCAGAAACCTGGATGAACGCCAAGAAGGCTGTGGAGCTTGGCTTTGCCGACAAAATCCTGTTCACAACAGATGAGGAGGCCCCGGATTCAGAAGAAAGCCTGATCTTCAGTCGCATGGCTGTGGCCAACTCCCTGCTTGGGAAAATCCCCAAAGCAAAACCAAAAACGGGCACCCCCATTGAGTCGCTGGATAAGCGGCTCTCTTTAATTCCCCACTAAAATATCAAGGAGGAAATGAGAATGAGCAAAATTCTAGAACTGCGCGAAAAACGTGCAAAGGCATGGGAAGCAACAAAGGCCTTCCTTGACACCAAACGGGGAGGCGACGGGCTGCTGTCTGCTGAGGACACATCAACTTACGAGAAGATGGAAGCTGACGTGGTAGCCCTGGGTAGAGAAATTGACCGTTTGGAGCGCCAGGCTGTCCTTGACGCAGAGCTATCCCATCCCACCAACGCACCCATCACCAGCCGACCGTCCTCTTACGGCGAGGCAAAGAACGGCCGGGCCACAGCCGAGTATCAGAGGGCCTTTTGGAGTGCCATGCGCGGTAAGCGCAGCGGCGATATTCAGAACTCGCTGCGCGTAGGAGAAGATACCGAAGGCGGCTACCTGGTGCCCGACGAGTTTGAGCGCACCCTGATTAAAGCCCTCGAGGAAGAAAACATTTTTAGGCGGCTGGCCAATGTCATTACCACTTCCAGCGGTGACCGCAAGATTCCCGTGGTGGCGTCTAAAGGCACCGCATCCTGGGTTGATGAAGAGGGTGCCATCCCCGAGAGCGATGACACTTTCGGACAGGTGTCCATCGGCGCTTTCAAGCTGGCCACCATGATCAAGGTCAGTGAGGAACTGCTAAACGACAGTGTATTCAATCTGGAAACCTATATTGCCAGGGAGTTCGCCCGCCGCATTGGTGCCAAGGAAGAGGAAGCATTCTTCGTGGGCGATGGCGCTGGAAAACCCACCGGCATCCTTGCCGCCACGGGCGGCGGACAAGTCGGCGTGACCACGGCCGCCGCCGCAGCCATTACCCTCGACGAAATCCTTGACGTGTTCTACAGCCTCAAGTCCCCTTACCGCAAGAAAGCCGCCTTTATCATGAACGACTCGACGGTAAAGGCCATCCGCAAGCTCAAGGACAACAATGGCCAGTATCTATGGCAACCCTCCATCAAAGAAGCAACGCCCGACACCATCATCAACCGTCCCCTTTACACCTCGGCCTATATGCCGGTTATCGAGGCGGGTGCAAAGAGTATAGTGTTCGGCGATTTCAGCTACTACTGGGTAGCCGACCGCCAGGGTCGGGTGTTCAAACGGCTGAACGAGTTGTATGCAGCCACGGGACAAGTAGGCTTTATCGCTACCCAGCGCGTGGACGGCAAACTGGTGCTCCCCGAGTCCATCAAGATATTGCAGCAGAAGGCGTAGTTTGTCCTCAAGGTGGGCAGTTAGAGGGAAGGGAGATGAGCGCAGTGGTCGTCACACTAGAAGAGGCAAAAACGTGGCTCAGGGTGGACGGTGAGACTGAGGACGCGCTCATCGGCAGCTTTATGGCTGCAGCGGAGGATATCGTCGCAGGTATCCTCCGCCAGCCGCTGTCCGACTTTGCGGAAGTGCCGGAGGTTGTCCGGCAGGCAATCCTTTATGCCACCGCCCAGTTCTACGAGCAGCGCGAGGCCCTTCTGACTCCGGTACTTGTAGATACCATCAAGAGGCTGCTCTTTGCTTACCGGAAAGAAAGCTGGTGAGGCTTATGGCCATAGGTAAGCTGAGGCATCGGATCACACTGCAAACCCCGACTTTGACCCAGGACAGCCTCGGCGTAGTGAGCGAAACATGGAGCGATACCGCTACAGTCTACGCGCAAATTGAGGCCATTTCCGGCCGGGAGTTTTTCGATGCGGCCAAGGTCAACGCCGAGGTGACACACCGCGTCCGCATTCGCCACCGCCCAGGTATTGTCCCAGCCATGCGCTTGCTGGAAGGTGCCAGGACGTTTGATATCCATTCAGTACTTGATGTGGACGGCAGAAAGCGGGAGCTAACATTGATGTGTGTAGAACGCGTGTAGAGGGTGAGGGGGAAGTCAATTGACAATCAAGGTCGACCAGTTGAGCAAGGAGATCATGGCTCGACTAGCCACATACACCGCCGACATCGTGGAGGGTATGAACACTGCTGGCGAACGCGTCGCGCGTGAAGGTGCAGCCGAGCTCCTCAGCGCAAGCCCAAAGCGCACAGGCAGATATAGGCGCGGCTGGAGCGTGAGAGTAGAGCAAACTTACAGAGGCCCGATGCGGTTTATTTTGCACAACAAGGCACGCCCTCGGCTCACCCACCTGTTAGAGCACGGCCACGCCACCAGGGACGGCGGCAGGACACAGGCACAGCCGCACATCGACCCTGTTGGAGATAAGGTAGCGGCTGATTACTTTGCCGCGGTAGAGGAGGTGATCAGGCGTGGCGGCTAGACTATACGAAATCCTCAGTGCCACCGGCTTGCCGGTGGCGTATTCACACTTTGGGGCAGCCCCGCCTGAGTTGCCCTATCTCACATATTTTGCTGAAGGTAGCGACAACTTCGCGGCGGACAATAGGGTCTATTATCCCCGCACTAATTACCAGGTGGAGCTGTACTCCCTGCGCAAAGACGTCGCAAGGGAAGCTTTGGTTGAAGCGGCTTTGACCGCGAATGAAATATTCTACGACAAGCGGGAGACGTGGATACCCAGCGAAAAGCTCTACCAAGTTGTTTATGAAATTCAGATCTAGGGAGGTGCCTCATGTCGGCCAACAAAGTGAAGTACGGCTTGAAGAATGTACACTACGCCGTGGCAACCGAAACTGGCGGGACACTCACGTATGCGACCCCCGTGCCCGTACCTGGCGGTGTTAGTATTACGCTTGAGCCTAAAGGTGAGAAGGCGGAATTTTACGCGGACGACGGTCTGTACTTTAGTGTCGAGTCCAATCAGGGCTATGAAGGCTCGCTGGAAATGGCGCTAATGCCAGACGCCTTCCGCATTGCCGTGCTGGGTGACAGGCTCGACCAGAACGAGGGTCTGTTTGAGGATGTTAACGCCCGTCCCAAGCAGATCGCTCTGCTGTTCGAGTTTAACGGCGATGTTAACGCAACCCGGCACGTATTGTACTATGTGCACGTACGTCGGCCTGCGCTGACGAGTACAACGACAGCAGCCGCGGTGGAAGTTGGGACCGAAACGCTGAACCTGATTGCCAGCCCCGCGCCGGGCACCGGCTTTGTTAAAGCCAAACTGGAAGCTGGCAAAACTGGCTATAGCGACTTCTTCACTGATGTGTATACCTTCGTGCCCCCGACACCATAGGGGTAATCAGCATGGAGAAAACAATCATAATTGACGGGCGGGCGGTGCGTTTTAAGAGCACCGCCGCTTATTTGCTGCGCTACAAGGCCCAGTTCCAGCGCGATGCGTTGAAAGATCTGCTCAAGCTGGAGAAAGCGATCAACGTCACGACGGGTGAACTGGAAAATTACGACGCGCTCGACCTCGAGTTGTTCTATAACCTGGTCTGGGTGATGGCCAAAACTGCGGACCCGTCTATCCCGGAGCCTGAAATATGGCTTGACCAGTTTAGCGAGTTCCCGCTGGACGAAGTCCTGCGCGAGACAGTCGACCTCTTGGCAGCCAGCCTTATGGGGACAAAAAAAAAGTAGAGGGCGGGAGCCACGAGGCCGGAGCTACACCTGCGCTTACCACGGAAACCATCATGGTGGGGGCGCTGCAGCGAGGATTGACTCTGCAGGACTTTGAGACGCTCACTGTGGGGATGCTCATTGATTACATCGGGACCTATAATGACGCGAATGTGCCACAAGCGAGTTCCAGGCACGCGGATCCGGTCAGAGCGCGGCCAGCCAGCCAGCAGGATTTTGATAGATTTTAGGAGCGGGGGGTGAATCTGTGACAAGCAAACGAATACGTGGAATCACCATCGAAATTGGCGGGGACACGACTAAGCTTGGCGAGGCCCTCAAAGGCGTAGATAAAAGCGCGAAGGACATTTCTTCTGAACTGCGCCAGGTCGAAAGACTCTTAAAGCTTGACCCCCGCAACGTCGAACTCCTGACGCAAAGAAAGAAACTGCTGGCAGACGCTGTCAAAACCTCTGCTGAACGTTTGGACACCCTCCGGGAGGCGCAGCGGCAGGCCGAGCAGGCCTTTCGCGAGGGCAAGATTGGCGAAGACCAGTACAGGGCTATAACACGGGAAGTCATAGCGGCGCAAGCCGAACTGAAAGGGCTAGAGAAACAGCTGATAGAGGTAAACAACCGCTTCAAGCAAGCGGGAGAGGGCATCAGTAAGTTCGGGAAGGACACGGAAGCCCTGGGTAAGAAGCTCGCGCCCGTCAGCGGCGCTGCCGCTGCCGCCCTTACCGGTCTCGTCGGGTTAACCGTAAAATCGGCGGCTGCCGCAGATGATTTTAACACCCTGGCCAAACAAACTGGGCTAACGACTGACACCCTGCAAAGATTCCGCTACGCCTCTGACCTCATCGATGTGCCGCTAGAAACACTCACAGGCAGCCTGACTAAGTTAACGCGTACCATGGGCGCGGCACAAGATGGGAACAAGCAAGCAATTGCCACGTTCGAGCGGTTGGGCGTGGCTATCACTGATGAGACTGGCAAGCTGCGCGACAACGAAGCGGTATTCCATGACGTGATTGCCGCTCTCGGAGGCGTGGAGAACGAAACAGAACGAAACATAATGGCCATGGCCCTGATGGGAAAATCCGCCCAAGACCTCAACCCGCTGATCCTCGGCGGTGCGGATTCGCTTAAAAAGCTTGGCGATGAAGCGGCTGCGGCGGGGTTGATTCTCAGCCAAGATACGCTGGACGGTTTAAACGAATTTAACGACGTGTTAGACACAGCCAAGGCACAGCTGGCCATGACCGGGGCAGTAGTCGGAGTGACGTTCGGCAAGGTGTTATTGCCCATGATCCAAGACCTGGCCAAACGAGTGGAAGAACTTGCTGCCTGGTTTCGGGGACTAGACGAAGGCACCGCCAAGATTATTATCACGGTTCTGGCCGCGGTAGCAGCCCTGGCGCCGCTTTTAATTATCATAGGCAAGGTGATTGGCGCCATCGGTGCCATTACCACCGCACTCGGTGCCTTGACTGCAGCCGCGGCTCTGGCGAAAGTGTCCGTCGGCGCATTCATCGCCATGAAGGTTCTGCTTTTAGCCAAGGTTATTGCCGTCATTGCCATCATCGCTGCGTTGGTAGCGGGCATTGTGTGGCTGATCCGTAACTTTGACGATGTGAAGGCGGCTGTGGCAGGATTTGTCGCTGACGCGGGGGCACGGATAACGGCCTTTGGACAGAGTGTTAGAACCATATTTTCCGGCATCGCTGAGGGAATCCGGGAGCGACTGGCCTGGGCCAGAGATCGCGCCGGTGAAGTAATCCAGGCGATACGAGACAATACGATAGGGCGGCTGGAGGACATGGTAGCGCGAGTCCGTGAGATGATGGGCGGTATTGTGGAAGCTATAGCCGGGCCGATTCGCCGCGCCCGCGAAACGGTCACGGGCATTGTGGATGGCATTCGGGGTACGCTTAACAAACTGAATCCCTTTGCCAGGCAGAGCCCGTCTCTGGTCGACAACATCAGGGCGGGGGTTAAGGTTATCCAGGACGAGTATGGCAAGCTCGAAGATTTACAGATTCGCGCACCCTCAATCGGAGGTGCCCAGCCGGTCATGGCAGGCGCAGCTATGGCTGCGGGGGCAGCAACTGGCGCGGGGCCGTCAATCTACAATGCCCCGCTGGTAAATGTACAGAACATGACCGTCCGTAGTGACACAGATATCGACGCCATTAGCCGTCAGCTGCATCGCCATATCCAGACCAACACCAGGGCCAGGGGAGGAAAGTAAACATGGGCGGTTTTACTTTCGCCGGAGAACACTCCTCCACGTACCATGTCCGACTGCTTAAATCGCCGCTATCGATCCTGCCAGGCACGCGGGATAAAATAATCACCCTGTCGGGTCGCCACGGTGCGCTGCGGATGCTGCCTGATTTAGGAGAGCGCCACCTGAGCCTCGAATGCTGGCTGGAGGCCGAGAGTATAACAGAGCTGCACGAGCGCGCGGAGCGTGTGCGCGCCTGGCTAAATCCGCTGCGGGGTGAGCAGCAGCTGATTCTGGACAGCGTACCAGAGAAGTATTACATGGCCGCTTACGCTGGTTGGGGTATGGCTGCGGAGATAGTTTCTCAGCAAGGGACCATTGCTCTGGACTTGGTGTGTGCTGACCCGTTCTCCTACGCCGTTGTCCCCGACATAGTAACGGTAACTACGTCATCCTATGCTCACAACCAACGCGGCTCTGCCCCGGCTGAGCCGTTATTCAGATTGCAGGGCACATCCCTTGGCGGCACACAGCGGCTGACTATGCAAGTTGGCACCCAAACAGTAAGTTACATGGGTGCATTGGCCACAGGTGACTGGTTGGAAATTGACTGTGCGGCTAAAACTGCTGTGCGAGTGTCCGGGCAGACGCGGACTCGTGTCCTGCATCTGCTCGAGAAGCCCATCTTCCCGCAATTGGCACCCGGATTCAATTCGCTCGTTGTGGCCGCAACAGGGGGTGCCTCGTGGTCCAGGCTGGAAGTGCACTGCCGCAACAGATGGCTGTAAGGAGGTGTTCTTATGGCGGTAACGCCCTTTAAAAAGATACCCAGTCGTGAGATTTACAGTGCGGATATATCCGGCATTCAGGACGCTATAAACAAGGTTGAGACGGTGCTTAGCATGCATACATCGGCGGCCACCGACCATGAGTTACAGGCCGTGTCCGATCAGGCGGAACCTGCCATGCACCGTCGGATCTATGAAGGGACACTGAGGAACTGGCTGGAGACCCCGGCACCGGTTGTCAGGCGCGGCGGCGATATCGTGCCGCTTGCGGAATATGTCCTCTATGCGGCACAGGGGATGGTAGTGTTTTCTCTGCAGCAGGCCAGTGATGCGGTCATAACGGCTGACTTCACCTACACGATAGCGAGCTCGCCGTTGTTGGAACACGCAGGTGCGGGTGGCGCCGTCCACGCGTTGGCGACCCCGGAAGCAGCTGGCTTCATGTCTGCGGCCGACAAGCTGAGCCTTGATGCACTTGATCTGTTGCGTTATCGGCGGGCGGGGCTGTACCATGCGGGCATCACCGCATCATCGCTCGCAGGGCTTGCCACCTCCGCCAACAATCAGGACATGCTGCCGTTTTATGTGCCGGTGGCCCAGGCCTTTGATCGCATCGCCATTAATGTCACGTCCTTATCCGCAGGAAACGCGAGGCTTGGTATCTATGCGGATACCGGCGCGGTGTATCCGGGAGAGCTTATACTCGATGCGGGGGTTGTGACAACGGGCACCGTCGGTATCCGGGCACTGACAATTAACCTGATGCTCGTGCCGGGTTTATACTGGCTGGCTCGTCTGCAAGATGCGGCACCGGGCCTGCAGGGCCTATCTCCTGCAGGTATGCTTGCGCTGGGAAGCGAGGATTTAGGGATCTCGGCCTGCACGGGATATCGGCTGGCCAGGCCTTACGGAGATGGGTTCCCCAGTCCATTCCCCACCGGAGCACCATACATCACCGGTTCCAGGCCAGCTGTGTTTCTGAGGAGTGTGTAAGATGTACAACACAGGCAGAGGCTACAACGCTGGTGAGCGGTATAACATGCTGCCCATACCATGGCAGGCCCCAGCGTGGTTCACCCACGTGGGGCACGCCCTGCCTGTGGTGGTCGACGGCCAATTACGCCCTGTAGCTTTGCTCTCTAAGGCCCACGATATCTTTCTCCATGAGACGTTGGCGGGGGAAGATAGGCTGACGTTTGTTCTGCCCCATCCGGTGCCGGAGGAGTTTGTTGTCGACGCCACCTTGGATTTGGCGGGTAAGATTTATCGGGCCATGATATTGAACCACAGGGAGTATGCAGAGGGGCACCGGTATGTCGAGGTTGAAGCGTGGGCGCTCTGGTACGACCTGAGCAAGCTCCCCACGCTCCCGGCGCAGGAATGGGTGAATGTGCTGGCCTCAGATATCCTGGCCTGGCTGCTGCCCGGTTCAGGCTGGACGGTAGGCACGGTGTCGGTCACAGCACGGCGAAGCTTACGCTGGAATGGCGGCAGTAACCGCCTGGAGTGTTTGCGCGAGCTGGAACGCACCTTTAATGCAGAGATTGTCTGGGATACAGTGCGTCGTACCGTATCAGTGGTAGCGGCAGGTGGTGCAGATACGGGCGTATTCTTCCTGAGAGGCAAAAACCTGCGCACGGCTGAATCGGAGATAAGCATTGTTGAGACTGTGCATAGGCTGTACCCCCGCGGACACCGGGGACTGACCATTGCCCTGGTGAATGGCGGTGTCCCCTATCTGGAGGTGCCAAGCCCGCATAACCCACCGCCGTCGGCCGTTTTACTTGCCGAATCATTTACTGACCCGCATCAGCTCAAGGAGTATGCAGAAGCAGTCTTTGCCACACTGAACACGCCTCAGACCAGTTACATCTGCGGGATCGTGGACTTATCCATGCTCCCGGGCTATGAGGAAGACCGAGTTCGTGTAGGGGATGTTGTAACGGTTCATGATGAAACCGCGGGGATATCTATTAAGACCCGCGTGGTGCGGATGCGTTACAGTGTAGAGAAGCCGTGGGAGAGCGACATTGAACTGTCGACGGTTCGGGCAGATCTCTCGCAGGCTCTCAGCCAGGTGGCCCGCGCACTGGATGTTTTTGAAGCAGAGGAAAGCGTCCAGGCACGAGACATCGCCCAGCTCATGGTCTTTAACCACCTGCTAAACTCGCGTGCGGATGATGGGTTCGCCTATTGGGTCAACGATGGCTGGACAGTGGACAATACCCAAGGTTTCTCTGGGCCAGCCTCTTTCCGGGCGGTGGGCGCCCTTGGTGTATCTAAGACCCTGGCACAGACTGTCTGGCCAGCACACAGGGAGAATTATGTGGTCAGTTTGCGGGCGCAGACAGAAAACATCCTCTTAGGTGGGGGAGGCAAGGTGGGGGTCGAGGTTGTACTGCATTACACAGACGGAACCAGCGAAACGCATTTCATATCACTAGTCTAGTTTGGGGGTGGTAAACGTGTCCTGGCAAGACGTAGTATTGCCAATCCCGGCGAGCAAGAGAGTGGCCAGAATAGACGTGCGGCTGTGCATGGAAGATGCTCTAGGCGTAGTCCATATGACTGACGTAATGCTCCAAGGTGGAGTCCTGCCCACTCTATGGAGCGGTCATGCTTCAGAAATACGTTTCTCCTTTGAGCAGTAGCATGGAGAGAGTCTTCAAGGTCATCGCGCCGCAGGAAAAAGAAAAGAGCGTAACGAGAATTGATGTCCGGGCGGTAGTGCAAAACGCAACTGGCACTGTGACCCTCACGGATTTGATGCTGCAGGACGGTGCGCAGCTTACAGGCCACGTTCCGGCCACGCGGGAAATGCTGATGAAGCTCCGCGAGGATGGGCAACCAGCAGCACCTAAGCACTTTAACGCCCTAATCCGCGGCCGACAAACCCTGATCATCCCTAATAGAGGTGCTTATTGGAGTGTGCCGATGGGGACCCCAGTGGTGACCACGGCCATAGATTTCACCGTAATGGCCAGGACTTCTATCCCTGCTGGGATGGGGCTTTCACACGGCTACCGAACCAGGCAGCTTGTGTATGACAATGCCTTGGCCAGAGGGGATGTGGTCGAGTTCTTGGCGAGTAGACACAGGGTCACCCATAACGGTGTACCGACCAGACACTACGCCGGGGTTCATCACCAAATCGCTGCAGGCAATTCACGCTTCAACGTTGATCTGTTAACTGAAGGAGCGCCAGACAGACCCCAGCCAGCAGCAAGAGTCCTGATAGAAATGCAAGAATGGGAACTGGCAGGCGGGGGGAAGCGGCTGTGATTAATTTAAGACAACAGGGAAATGGTTTCATGTCCTGGACCTTCCTGAAAACAGCACGTGCCATGCAAGAGTGGCTTGACTACGGCGATAAGTTTACCCAAATGGGCCTGTTCGATTTTCTTATCCCCGATGACACAGGGCGCATCGTCGGAACCGTGCCACACGCGGATTTAGATAGGGTAACACGATGGCCCAACACGAGATACCTGCTGACCGTTCGCAATGACGGCATCCTTTCCCGCTTCAGGGCCATAGTAAACAACGCAAACGGGGCGCAGGACAAGTTCATCAGCGAACTGCACCGCATCTTGGACGCTCACCCTTACGCCGCGGGGGTAGATATTGATCTAGAAGTTGGCCCCAACGATAACCTCGACGGGGTAGTCTCCCTGGCCAAGCGTATCTATGAGAGCATCAAGTCGAGGCCTGCGCAGCGCTTTGTCCACTGGGACCTGCCACCCATGACGGGGGACGGAGTCCCGTTCTGGGAACGGTGGTGCGATTATCGCCGCATGGAGCCGTACTTTGATTCCTGCGCCATCATGAGCTATGCCTTTGCGTGGGCAGGTAGCGCTCCCGGACCAATCAGCCCGATGTGGTGGCTGGAGCAGGTGTATGACTACGCGGTGACCAGGATTCCGCGGGAGAAGATCTATTTTGGCATCGTGGGCTTTGGCTTCAACTGGCGAATCGACCGGGCGCCCACAGGATACCGCGGGGCCAGTGGTACATTCTTGGCTTTCCTTGGCTGGCAGCAGGGGCACTTTAATCATCACGCCGCGCAGCCGTTGATACCGTTTGCGGGCTACCATGATCAAGAGAGTCAGAGTCCATATTTGCTCCTCCATGTCTACGATAAGTTAGAGGGCGCTGACACGACGAACACCCTGTCCCCAGCTGTGAGGGTCGCGGGGGCCGTGGGAAACACGAAGCGGAACTATCTCGTAGCCTACGAGAAGTCCCCCGTTTATGACTTCTCAGGGGTGATCGTTGACCGCGATGGAGTGAGCTACGACGAAATCTCTGGGGCGATGTCCATCGGCGCCCCGTGGATTTCACCGAGGGCGCCACGGCTTGTGGGCACTCCACCAGTTTTAGAGGCGGAGGGGCTGGCCACCTATGCGTTTGAAGTCCCAGCAGGGGGAACCTATGAGCTTGTGGTCAGGGTGAACGCGCCTTGGTTCAACAGTCAGCAACTGCAGCTTGCGCTAAACGGCGTCGCCTTGCAGGTTGGCCCTTTCCCCGACTGGTACCCGTTGCACAGACGAACTCACTGGATTAGCCTGGGCAATCACGCTATGCAACCAGGGGAGAATGTTTTAGAAGTCCACGGCTCGGGCAGTCAAAGGGGTACGCAGTTCTGGGGTTTTCGTATCTGCAGCAGTTTCACTATGCGCATGGACGGGGGCGGCGGAACGTACACGCTCACACCACGCCGGTTCAAAGATGTCAGCGGCAACTGGGTCTTGCCAGCGAACTTCATTCTGACACCGGAGGTTTTGCGCCATACCCCGGAGCATGCCTGGGTCTGGTATGACGACTTCCGCGCCGATACCGGGGGGTATTATGTCCAGAACGGCGGTGTTTGGAGTATAGATCAGGACCCAAAGCGCCGGGTGATGGTCCAATCTGACGCCCTATCCCCAGACGCTCAGGCACACCTGACCTATTACGGGTTTGGTGACCTAAACATCAGGGTTAGGCTGCGCATGACCCAGGGGAACGGCACCATGGGCATCGTGTTCAAAGCTCAGGGAGTAAACGACCTCTATCTGTTCCTTTTACGTCGCAGCACGCATACGGCGGAGCTGTGGCAAAGGACTGGCGGGACATGGGCAAGGCTCCAGCCTGACGTGGCGCAAAGTGTCGCCCTGCATGCACTATATACCCTGCAGATTAGAACGCGCGGCAGCGAGTTGCGGTGTTGGGTGGGCTCCACTATGGTTTTCAGCGTCTCCTTGTCCTTACCTGCCAGCGGTGGGTTTGGTATACGCACCAGCAATGCCGCTTGCGAGTGCAGCCTGCTGGACGCAGGTAGCCCTTATGTCTACGTGCCGCAGGAGGCGATAGATGTAACACTGCCAGATGGGCAGACCGTTACCCATGGACGTATAGCGCGCACTGGCGTGACCTGGCTTGATCCATGGGGATATTTCGAATATACCGGGCCAAACGAAGAGAGGGATACTCGGACAACGAGTATCCCTCTTGATTGTGACTACTTCCACACGTCACCGTTCGCTGCATTTGAAGACGACAGGTCAGTAACGATTAAACTCCGTGACCGAGGGGTCTGGCTGACGGACGTGTATCTGGGGGATGCGCTTGGTTTCAGTGTGGCGCACTACTCTGATGCGGAACACTTCGCGGTGCTTAAGAATCTGGCGAAGCATCGCTGGGGCTTAAAGGGGGTGGCATTCTGGGCGTTGGGGTTACAGGACCCAAGAGTGTTCGATGTTGTTTGAGCGATCTAGCGACCCAATAAAAATGAGGAGGAATGAACAAATGTCTTGTCCAGCAGGAGCAACTCCAGGTTTACCCTTAGACGGCCATGTTATCAATCGATTCTGCGTAAATAGAGGTGCCGCTGTCCCAGTGTGGTCGGGATCCTTCGGTCAACTCGATAATGTGCAGATTGGGACACTTGGGACTAACGACTACTTCAGGCTGCAGTGGTCTTGGTTGCGCCCAAACACCTGGGACCCAAACTGGCCCTACGATTTTTGTGTGTTGGTACGCAACTCCTCCGGTGTCCTCCAGTGGGGCTTTGTCAACAGTGCATCTCAGTGGCCAGCAGGCTTTGTCCCAGTTGAGGACCAGTTCTTTCTGTCCGAACAAGCGTGGAATGGAATGACGTTAAGGACTTACACCATTCAAAATCGCGGGGCGGTGTTAAGGAACAGGAGTGGGGGCATCATTGAGACCCTCCCTATTGGCTCCACCATAGCAGTCCGAGCCGGTGTCGCAACTTCAATGGGACAGAGTTGGTGCACGTATTGGCAAGTTACTGCAGTCTTACGGTCAGGGCAGTGGCAATGGGCTGACCAGGCTGGCAGTACCTGGGGCTTTGTCGACACAGGGCTGCCGTTTAACAGGCCAAACACCAGCACGATTCGCACATCACTGGCATAACGACGAAGGCAGAGGTCAGACATTTGTCTGGCCTCTGCCTTTGCTTATCTAAAGCTGCTCCATGAATCTAAGATGCGCCCACGTTGGTCGACATTCAGCACTATGGTGTAGATGCCGGATCCGGTGTAAATCTCAATCATCCGCTGATAAACCACATCCTGCGAAACGGGGATGCCAGAAGCGCGGTCTCTGTCATGGTCAATGGTGGTCTGTACAAGAAATGCAATCTCGTTTCGCTCTTTTGATCTGCCGAATAACTCCGGCTTGCCATACCTGGCGTCAAGGTAATCAGGATAAGGGTGACCAAGCAAAAAGGCCTCAGCGACCTCCCGAGAGTACATGTTTCCTCCCTCTCCCCAGTTAACGACGGCAGAAAGGCTGACACTGCGTGCCACCTTAATCTGCTCTTCAACGGGCAGATTGTCCACAGCAACGCCCGTATAGTCCCTTGCCGAAGTGATTCTGACCACTATAGAAACAAGGACCGTAAGTGCTACCGCTGTCGCTAACACCCAGAGTAGTCGTCTCCTCTTGCCCATATCGACCTTCCTTCCCTGACTGGCTATCTCCGCCTCATGGTGTGACTTACGACCTATTATACCCTATGAAAGAGCACAAGTAAATATCTGGGAGTTGGACAGTGCAGGATACCTTTGGTTTTTGGAACTCGGAGGGGTCGAAGGCATATCCCTGGCATGCGCATAAATCGAAGTTAAACGGAGGAGTTGTCATTGAAATCTACCATAGAATTGGCGAAAGCTACGTTTGCCGCCATAGGCGGTTTTCTGGGCTGGTATTTGGGCGGGTTGGACGGCTTTCTCTACGCCCTCATCGCCTTTGTTGTCGTCGACTATCTGACCGGTGTGATGTGTGCGGTTACGGACAAAACTCTGTCCAGTAAAATTGGTGCGAAAGGCATCGTCAAAAAGGTACTCATCTTCACGCTGGTGGGCCTTGGGCATATCATCGATAGACAGGTGCTCGGGCAGGCCCAGGCGATAAGGACTGCGGTGATCTTCTTTTACCTGAGCAACGAAGGTATTTCTATTCTGGAGAACGCAGCCGCTATCGGTCTTCCTGTGCCCGACAAGCTAAAAGATGTCCTGGCGCGGTTGCACGAGTCTAAAGGGGGCACCAGTTGAACCTGCGCCAGCTCTTATTCATAAACAACGCTTGCTTCAAGGCGGGCAGAAACATCGCTCCGCAGGGTATTATGGTTCACTCCACGGGGGCCAACAACCCGTGGCTCAGGCGCTACGTGGGGCCGGACGACGGTCTGCTGGGGAGGAACCGGTACAACAACCATTGGAATCAGGACAGGCCGGATGGCAGGCAGGTCTGCGTCCACGCCTTTATCGGCAAACTGGCGGATGGCTCCATAGCTACATATCAGACGTTGCCTTGGAACCATCGCGGCTGGCACTGCGGGCGAGGTGTGAACGGAACCGGCAACGACACGCATATCTCCTTTGAGATTTGCGAGGACGGCCTAGACGACGCCGTTTACTTCCGCAAGGTCTATAGCGAGGCGGTGGAGCTATGCGTGTATCTCTGCAGGCAGTATGGTCTCTCAGAGCAGGACATCATAAGCCATTCAGAAGGCCACCGTCTGGGCATCGCCAGTAATCATGCCGACGTAATGCACTGGTTCCCGCGCCACGGTGAAAACATGGACTCTTTCCGCGCTGCCGTAAAGACCGCGTTGGCAGCAGGCGCAACTGACGCTCCCATTCCCGCTCCGATCGACGCGCTTTACCGGGTTCGCAAAAGTTGGGATGATGTTAGCTCCCAAATAGGAGCGTTCAGGGTGCTAGACAATGCCAAGCGCTTAGTTGACACTAATCCCGGCTACGCCGTTTACGACAACACAGGGAGTATGGTCTATGGTGGCACCGGCGTCACCGAATACGAGATCTACTCAGTGGTAAAGGGCGACTCGCTGTGGAGAATAGCGGCGATCAAGTTAGGTAACGGGGCGCGGTACCCCGAAATAAAGGAGCTAAATGCTTTGACCTCGGATATCATCGTACCCGGGCAGAAGCTGAGGATTCCAAAGTAGCCGGTTGAATTATAGATAGGCCCCATAGTACGGATTCATAGTCTGTACTGTGGGGCCTATCTTTTTGATGCACCCAAACCGTCCGATTTTACCTCCTGCGGTGGCTTAAGGCGAAGGCACCTATGGGCCTGTCCTGAAGGGGGTAACCAAATGACAAACCAGCAGAAAGAGACAATCACACAGCTGCGCAGCATGGGCCATAGCTATGCAAAGATAGCCACGGCACTTGGCATAGCTGAGAACACGGTGAAATCGTTCTGTCGCCGCAACAACCTCGGAGGTGTTGGCAGGGAACTTGCCAGTCAAACTCCAGGCACCCTCTGTCGCCAGTGCAAAGCGCTGCTCATCCACACCGCCGGAGCGAAGCAAAAGCGCTTCTGCTCCGACAAATGCCGTATGATTTGGTGGAATGCCCACCCGGAAGCGGTCTCGCGGAAAGCGTTCTATCCCTTCACGTGTGATTATTGCGGTGTCGCGTCTGTAAGCTACGGAAACAAGAAACGCAAGTACTGCTCCCGGGCCTGCTACGGCAAATCCAAGGCGGTGCGCCATGAGTAGGGAAGAGGCTATCATTCACTACAAGACAGCGGTAGTGGTACTCAGGCAATGGCTTGCTGAGGGTATTATCTCCGAAGCTGAACTGGCAAGCATAGATGCGGTAGTAGCCCAGAAATATGGCCTTTCTTCCTCTAGCATATATCGCTAAAGTGCTTGATAACACAGTGGTTTAGAGCGAATATGTGATAGCGAAAGGAGGTCGCTCATGGAGAGGATAATAATACGAAAGCCGCATAGTTCCCCCTTGTTTCCCCAGAAGCAGAGAGTCGCCGCATATGCGCGGGTATCTAGCGGAAAGGAAGCCATGCTTCAGTCCCTCGCCGCTCAGGTCAGCTATTACAGCGAACTGATTCAGCGGCGACCTGACTGGGAGTACGCCGGAGTCTATGCGGACGAAGCGGTGACGGGGACGAAGGACAGCCGGGTCGAGTTCCAGCGCATGCTTGCAGACTGTAGAAAAGGTCAAGTTGACATGATTATTACGAAGTCTATTTCACGCTTTGCCAGGAATACCGTTACACTTCTTGAGACTGTGCGGGAGTTGAGACTGCTGGGAGTGGATGTGTATTTCGAGGAGCAGAACATCCACTCGCTCAGCGGAGACGGCGAACTAATGCTCACCATCCTGGCATCATACGCACAGGAAGAGAGCCTTTCGGCCAGTGAAAACTGCAAATGGCGCATCCGAAAACGGTTCGAAAATGGAGAACTAGCCAACCTGCGGTTTCTGTTTGGCTACCACATCGTCAGGGGGAAGGTGGAGATTAACCCAGAGGAAGCGGCCGCCGTGCGCCTGATTTTTGAGGACTATCTGAGAGGCATGGGAGGCAGCGCCATAGCACGAAAACTAAGAACCATGAATGTTCCCAAAGTACGCAGTGGTAAATGGAAAAGCCAGCGGGTGATGGAAATCCTCAGAAACGAAAAGTATACCGGAAGCGCACTGCTGCAGAAAAAGTATGTAGCAGATCATCTGACGAAAAAGCTGGTTTGGAACAAAGGCGCCCTGCCGATGTATCAGGCGGACGACACACATCCGGCCATCATTGATTCAGAGACCTTCGAGGCGGCGCAGGTGGTCAGGGAGCAGCGGCGTAGAGTTTCCGGTGCGAATGATTCCACTGGCAAGAGCTATCCCTTCAGTAGCATCATCCTGTGCGGAAACTGCGGGAAGAAGTACAAACGGAGAGTCAATAAGGGAAACCCAGTCTGGCAGTGCTCTACATTCTTGCTAATGGGCAAGGCAGCCTGTCACACCAAACAGATACCGGAAGCCGTACTACGGGCAGCTGCTGCAGAGGCTCTAGGCCTTGAAAGCTTTGACGGAGATGCTTTTGGAGAGGAAGTCGCAGAAATCCGCGTGCCTATATTCAACCAGCTGGTCTTTGCTTTCCGTGACGGTAGAATCAGTGAAAAGGTCTGGCAGGATAGGTCGCGGCGCGAGAGCTGGACAAATGAGATGCGCCATGAGGCTCGCGCTAGAGCTAAAGGGAGGGAGTAAGATGGCATCAAGCGTAAGGGTTATACCGGCCACCATTGGCCAGCGCTCTCTACATGATGGCTCACCGTCAGCCAAGCGCAGGATTGCTGCTTATGCCAGGGTTTCTACAGGCAGTGAAGAGCAGTTGACCAGTTACGAAGCACAGGTGGATTACTACACTAAGTACATCAAGGAACGTGAGGATTGGCAGTTTGTCAGGGTCTACACTGACGAGGGAATCAGCGCGACCAACACTAACAAACGCGAGGGCTTTAAGCAGATGGTCGCCGATGCCTTGGCTGGACAGATTGACTTAATCATCACCAAGTCCGTCAGCCGCTTTGCTCGGAACACCGTAGACAGCCTGGTCACTGTACGAAAGCTTAAGGAAAAGGGCGTGGAGGTCTATTTTGAAAAGGAGAACATCTATACTCTGGACAGCAAAGGTGAGCTTCTGATAACGATCATGTCTAGCCTCGCTCAGGAAGAGAGCCGCTCCATATCCGAGAACGTCACTTGGGGGCAGCGTAAGCGCATGGCGGACGGGAAGATCAGTGTTCCATACGGCCAGTTCCTCGGTTACGAGAAGGGAGAGGACGGTCTACCGAGGATTGTAGAGTCTGAAGCTGAAGTTGTGCGAATGATTTTCCGGCTATTTATTGAGGGAAAAACGCCCTCAGCGATTGCCAAGGAGCTTGCCAGCCAGGGTATCCCCTCACCGGCAGGGAAAGAGACATGGCAAGTGGCCACGGTAAAGAGCATCCTGTCCAATGAGAAATATAAGGGTGAGGCCCTCTTACAGAAGGGCTTCACTGTAGATTTTCTGACGAAAAAGAGGAAGGTCAACGAGGGCGAGGTGCCGCAGTACTATGTAAAGAACAGCCACCAAGCCATTATTGAGCCAGAAGAGTTCGACGCGGTTCAGCTAGAAATAGAGCGTCGTAAGAAGCTTGGCAGGCCCACTAGCTGCCACAGCCCTTTCTCTGCGAGGATCGTCTGCGGCGATTGTGGCGGCTTTTTCGGCTCAAAGGTCTGGGGCTCCAATACAAAGTACCGCCGCACAATCTGGCGCTGCAATGAGAAGTACAAGGGCGAAAAAAGGTGTAAAACTCCACACGTCACCGAAGACGAGGTAAAGCAGCGATTCCTGAATGCGTTTAACACTCTGATGAGCGACCGAGAGGAGCTGCTCGCTAGCTGCCGACTTGCCCAACACTACCTTTGCGACTGCTCAGAAATTGATGCTGAGCTTGCGGAACTGAGTCAGGAAATTGAGGTGGTAACCGAACTGGCCAAGAAGGCAATCTATGAGAATGCTCGTGTAGTAGTTAGCCAAGAGGAGTTTAATGAACGAAACAACAGCTATCTGGAAAGGCACCGCAAGGCCACGGAGCGAGTGGCCGAACTTGAGGCGCTGAGACGTGAGCGACAGAGTAAGTTCATGATGCTTGAAGGTTTTATTAAGGGGCTAGAAACACGCCCGCTGGTTCTGGAGGAATTCGACGAGAAGCTATGGGCCGTGGCGGTCGAGGTGGTGACTGCATCAATCGAAGGGAAACTGGTCTATAGCTTTAAGGGCGGAACGAAAGTCGAGAGCTAACCAAGGACCGTAGACAGAAGCTGCGTCCTATGAGATTGCCTGTGGGCAGCGATATCGCGCATCGGCGAGGCAATACTCCACAGCAGACCCAAGCACTCAATGGCGAAACAGCCTACAAGGACTCTCTTAGAAAGAAGACCCCTGAGCTCCCACATGCTGAGTGAGGTCCAGTAACCCAATTACTGCTTCGAAAGCGCTCGTATATGGAGAGGCGCTAGGCGTGAAGAGGGCATGGAGAAGACCGCCAGAGTCCTTGACAGTGCATGAAACAAAGAGTAAAATACGAACAGAACGTACGACCGTACGAACATGGAAGGGAGATGTGTTTCATGAGTCATGCTCCGCGAAAGTCTAACCAGCTCGAACAAATACTCCAGTCTGCATACGGGTGCATCGCCTCACGGGGTTACGCGAATGTATCCATGCGGGATATTGCCGATGAAGCTGGGGTTGCTCTTAGTCAGATCACCTATCACTACAAGAGCAAAGAAGGATTGCTCTCCGCAGTGATTAAACGTATGATGACGGAGTATCTCGTGGAGATAGAGGCACAATTGGAGAGGGGGGCAACTCCTCAAGACAGACTGTCTGGGGTCATCTTATATTTCGATCGCCTGCTCGCAGACACCCCAGGGCTGATCAAGCTCTTCTTTGACTTTACGAGTCTGTCGCTGTGGTCGGCACCGATCGAGAATCAGCTTCGCAATCTAACAGAGGATTTGGCATCCTTGGTGGAGAGACACGTTCTCCGCGACGTCTCTGAAGGCAGCAGGCTGGGGTTCTACGATCCGAAATCGGTAGCGAGAATGCTGTTGGGATCAATACTTGGCGCGGCTATGTTGGCGATGACCGACCCGGATGGCCCGTCGCTACCAGAGGTTCTGCGTCCTATGGAACTAATCATAGCCTAGAAGGGTGGTGCTACAACACCATGCGTGCGTATGGAGGGGGGAGCACTCTATAATCGGACGGACGACCGATTGAAATCGCATGCAGGTAGATTAGGGAGTCTCGAGTGTCGGCATAACGACTATGAGAGGCATGAATATGAGATAGGCGTCAAGCAATGCTACCGTTTGCTGCAGTCACAAATGCCTGAGCAAGGAGAAGCTCCTAGAATATTGCTTGGATGCAAGGGGTTTGCTTGGTCACATTCGCGTTGAGACAGAATGTTTGGGGAGAGTGAAGAGGATGGGCACGAAGGGTTTTATCGAGAGCGCAAAAGGTTATGGACTTAAGAGAGTACTATCGCACTTAGGGTCGGAGCCTAACAAGAACATTCCTAGGGTTTTGAACTGGGTTGACAGGTTCGACAAGGAGGGGGTACTGAAAGGCAAAGTGTCAGTTGTGAGGGAGGTACTCTCTGATGAGGGTAGCAACTGGTCTCTGTTGACCAAAAGCCTGTGGACAGATATCGATACTGATGTGAGGAAGAGGCTCTTTGAAAACTTCATTGTGAACGCAGTCATCATCGGTGGCAATAGGCAGGAAAAGGCCCGCGAAGAGCATGGATGCAACGTCCCTTGGGCGATACTAATGGACCCGACCTCGGCGTGCAACATGAGATGCAGTGGATGTTGGGCCGCAGAATATGGGCCTGATATGAGCTTGAGTTATCATACACTGGACAGTGTGATTCAGCAAGGAAAGGCTCTGGGCATTTACATGTACATATATTCTGGGGGTGAGCCCCTGCTCCGCAAAGACGACATCGTGAGGTTGTGTGAAAGACATAGTGACTGCGTGTTCCTTGCGTTCACTAACGGAACGCTGATCGATGAGACATTTGCAGATGAAATGCTGAGGGTTAAGAATTTTGTTCCTGCGATTAGCGTCGAGGGCTTTGAGTATGAGACGGATTCTCGCCGCGGGGAAGGCACCTATTTGGCAGTCGAAAATGCTATGGAAGTTCTAAAGATCAAGAAGCTGCCCTTTGGGATATCATGCTGCTACACAAGTAATAACACAGATAAGGTTGGGAGTGAGGCGTTCTTTGACAAGATGATCTCTAATGGCGCGAAGTTCGCTTGGTTCTTCACATATATGCCAGTGGGCATGGATGCATCACCAGAACTAATGGCAAATGCCGAGCAGCGAGAGTTCATGTACCAACAAGTCCGCAGGTTCCGAAAGAGCAAAGCGATCTTCACGATGGACTTCTGGAACGACGGCGAATATGCTGATGGATGCATCGGGGGCGGACGGAGATATCTACATATAAATGCAAATGGCGACATTGAACCATGCGCATTCATACACTACTCTGATTCCAACATTCACGACACAGCCCTGGTTACAGCACTGAGAAATCCCTTGTTCATGCAGTACAAAGAGAATCAGCCCTTCAATGGGAACATGCTGAGACCATGTCCACTGCTGGATAATCCAGACAGGCTCCGAGACATGGTGACTGCCTCAGGAGCAAGGTCAACTGAAACCTTACATCCTGAAGATGTCGGTCATCTCTGCGAGAAGTGCAGGCCTGCGTCTGTCGCTTGGGCAGTGGCGGCGGAGAGACTATGGGTTGAATCGTCAAGTCAGAGACCCAAACGCACAGATTAGATTATAGGTAGGCCAGACCGTTATGAACCCGTCTCTGCTGCAGGTGGAGTCACAGTAATTCGCGATTGTGTTGTGACGACACCGGCTCATTCACTGCAGTAAACGGACTTAGTCCCAAAGCAATATTGAGGAGGCAAGACCAATGAAACCCATAATAATTACGGACTCGACTTGTGACCTTGCATCAGAATACCTGAGGCGGAACAGGGTGCCCACAATCCCATTCCATTTTACGCTCAAGGGACAAGAATACACAGACGATTGTGGCCGAGCACTTCCTTATCAGAAGTTCTATGATGAGTTGCGCAAGGGGGCGATGGCCACGACCGCCCAAGTCACCCCCTTCGTGTATGAGGATTACTTCCGGAGATACATAGCAGAAGGGCACTCCATAATATACGTCGGCTTTTCTTCAGCATTGAGCGGGTCATACGGCGGCGCGGTCTTGGCACGAAACGAGATACTACGGGATCACCCTGGGGCTGACATTTCAGTTCTAGATACGAAGAGCGCAACGGTTGGGCAAGGTCTTCTGGTTCGCTATGCTTGTGAAATGTTAGAGCAAGGCAGATCAAAGGAAGATATAGTTGCTTGGATAGAAGCCAACAAGCAAAGAATCAACACATGGTTCACGGTTGACAGCTTAGAGCACCTAAGAAGAGGAGGCAGGCTGTCGGCAACAAGCGCGTCTCTGGGTGCGGTTTTGAGCATTAAACCCATTCTGACTATTGACAAAGGGGGCAGACTCGCTTTAGCAACGAAAGTTCGTGGCCGACAGAAAGCAATCTGTGGTTTGATGACGGAACTCAAGGACAGAATAGTCAACCCGGAAGAACAGACTATTCTTATCTCCCACGGAGACTGCCTTGAAGATGCTGAGCGTCTGAAGAGCCTGGTCATGGGTGAGTTGAGAGTGAAGGAAGTATTGATAAGCTACCTAGGACCCGTGATTGGCGCACACACAGGACCGGGATTGCTCTGCCTTGCATTCATGGGAAGAGAAAGAGGGCTATAGGCCAATGGCCCCAGTTTCGTTCTGGGTCCGCTAGTATCAATGATCGCAGCCTGAGATGAACGGAAAGAGCAGAGAGGTTTCCGTCACGTGCCAGCCAAATGTGCGAGATTAAATCGTCATGGCAGAAGCGCCTTATCTAGGGTTGCAGGAAACTCCCATGTCGGTTTGTGATATGCCGATTTGGTAGATAGAAGATGTAAGGGGGGAGGGGCTTTAGTAATGCTTGATGCTATTGCATTCCCAATTGGTTACATGCTGAGATTCATTTACACTCATCTGGCATTCGGGAATTATGGAGTCGCCATTATATTGCTGACAGTATTCTTGAGGCTGTTGTTGACGCCCCTGACCCTGAAGCAGTACTATGCCTCAGCCAAAATAAGCGAAGTCCAGCCCAGATTAAAGAAGATACAGAAGTCATATGCTCATGACAAGGAGAAGCTTGGCCTTGAGACCATGAAGCTGTACAAAGAACATAACGTAAATCCGGCCGGGAGTCTTTTCCCGATGTTGATTCAGATGCCCATGTTCTTCGCGCTTTATTATGTGATCTCACAGCCACTGAAATACATGGTTGGCAAGTCTCCGGATGATATCCTGCGACTGTATGAGATGATTCCAGTCACAAACAGAGTGGCAAACATGAGAGATCTGAGCATTATAGGTTACTTCAGCAAGTTCCCTGACCGAGTCGCCGTAGCTGGTGACTTGCTTAGGTCAGGAGATCTCATCAACATGGATTTTTTTGGGGTCAACTTGGGTGCCATCCCCACATATCGCTACCTGGAGTTCATGGAAGCCCCGATGAGAACGCAGAATCTGCTACTATTATTGATACCATTGGCAGCAGTGGTCACAACCTATGTGTCAGTAAGATATCCTCTAAGACAGACCACTGGGGCAACGGAAGACACGACTCAAGGATTCGCTCCAGGAACGATGAGTTTGATAGCAGCAGCGGTAACAGGGATGGTGGCCTTTAGTGTCCCGGCCGGACTCGGGCTCTACTGGACGGCTGGGAACATGGCCCAAATGCTGCAAAACATGACCTTGAATGCTTTTGTATCCAAAAGAGCTCCGGATAAAAAAAAGCAGCGAAAATGCAAAACTACGAAGCGGATTTGCACATCGGCTCAAGAGAGGAACTGATATGGCGAACATAATTGATTATCTGAAGTGGCGAGGAGACATGAGCTTCTCGTGTGATTGTTTCAACGAAGTCGATAATCTGATACTGTCTCAACTCGCATATCTGAACTTGGACGGAGTTGCTACCCGTGGACAGATGTGCAGTGGGATGACGCTGTCCGATTTGGCAAGCCAAATCATTGCCAGCGAGGAACCCCCGTCGGTCTACGCAAGCTATTATTACCCAGAAAAGGTTGCCGAACTGCTGATGTGTGCCGCGAAGACAACTCGTTATCGCGATGTTGAACTGCTAGGATACGTCAGTTCGCATGATCGCCAGCCTGCAAGCCAGTTCTCTGCTGTTACTTTCTCGCTCACTGGTGATGAACACTACATCGCTTTTAGAGGTACAGGTAATAGTGTTGCAGGGTGGGAAGAGAACCTACGGATGAGCTTTGAGGAAGAAGTGCCAGCGCATAGGCAGGCTGTGATTTATGTAAATGACACTGCAGCTGACCTCAAGGGGAGGTTGCACTTAGGCGGTCACTCCAAGGGCGGAAACATCGCTGTCTATGCCGCAACACATTCTGATAGTAAGATCAGGGCAAGAATCATGAATGTCTATAATAATGATGGGCCAGGATTCCACATGAACGTCATCCAGAGTACAGGTTATCAAGACATGGCAAGCCGAATGCACACCCTAGTTCCCAAAGCTGCTCTTGTTGGGATGCTGTTGGAGTGCGGGGAGAGTCCCGTAATTGTAGATAGCAAAGGACTCGGTATCTGGCAGCACGACGCCTTCATGTGGGAGGTTGTTGGAACCCGTTTTGTGCGTGCTGGGAAGCTGAGCATGCATAGTCGTAACCTGGACAGCATCCTAGAAGGGTGGCTTGATAGCCTATCAATGGACGAAAGGAAGCAGTTCGTGGATGCGCTTTTTGGCATGATGAGGGCAACAGGTGCTGATGCCTTTGATGACATGTTGATGGACGGCCCGGCCACGATAAGCACAATGAAGGGCTACTATCTGGGCATTGACCGCGAGACAAGACGGAGACTTACAGATATCGTCATGAAGCTGTGGAGAGAGAGCCGAAGAGTATATGGCAAATCAATAATTAATGAAGTCAACTCGCTGCGTAGGGTTGCCTCACGGAATAGACTATCTGCCCGAACGGAGCATGCTCGGGTGGCTAAGAAAAGAACATGAGAACGGCTGGTGGCAGCCGCTGTGTATGCGGTCAAGACTAGGTAAAAACCTCGAGGGATGGCATGAGTACGAAAGGAGAAGGGGACAGAGCACGACAGAATACAATGCGTTCGTAGTAGTGAGCCGGGATGAGTGCAATGAACGAAACAGCAGTTATCTGGAAAGGCACCACAAAGCCACGGAGCGGGTCGCCAAGATCGAGAGGCTGGGACGTGAACACCAGAGTAAGATCCTAATGCGCGGAGGGTTTATCCAGGGGATAGAGACGCGCTCTCTGGTTCTGGAGGAGTTCGACGAGAGGCTATGGGCAGTGGCGGTTGATAGGGTAAAGATAATGTCAGACGGCAGGCTACTGTTTCAGTTTAAGATTGGAGCGGTTACTAAGGGTTCACAGCAGACAATCATTCCATCATGCTTGCCCGCTACAGGGACGCTGCCGATGTACTGAGTTTTGGTGCTGAATTGATAGAGCAGCAGAGCCGACCCGAGGAGGCCCTTGAGCTGATGAAAGCTGCCTGCGACTTGTATAAGGGGCGTCCCCAGTAGCATCGTGCTATTATAATGTCCTTGTGACACGCCAATCCATCAGTTATAATTAGAGGGAACAAGTAGGAAGATAATGGATAAGAGGTGTGAAGTGTGTTCAGGAGAATTACGGCAACTCTGCTGTTGGCACTGGTGCTGCTCTACCAGCCCATATGTCTGGTTAGAGATAGGCTAGTGACTGTCAGTTGTGAGAAGGACGCCATTGTTGATCGATGGGATCCGCCGAAGTCGGAAGACGTATATTTCCCTCGAAATTTCTTCTCGTTGCCTGCTCACGCTTGCTCTTTGGGCGACTCATCCATGCGTAGAAGCTGCTCTTGCTGACTGCTAGTACTCTGCATAGCTTAGCAACCCGGTAATTCACGCTTTGCGACCTAATGAGCCGTAAGTACCTCTGCAAACACCGCTGCGAACAACCCGGGTATGACCATCAACAACGACCCACAAGCTATACTTCCTCCGCCTACTAGAAAGTAGTAGGAGTGAACGACCTCAGTTGTACCCCGCCGGGAGTAGCGGGCCGTCCCAAAAAAATAAGAGGCAAGGTGGAGGGAGGTATAGCTAATATTAAGAAGTATATAGGGTGGCTTCTTATTGCTTACTCGACTTTTGCAATCCTTTACGGGCAGTTCGGCAGGGCTAGGTTACGCTTTACACACACTCCTTTCTATTATGTGAGTTTCATATTACTCGTTATTGGAATTGCATTAGTGCTTAAGAAAGTAACCAGAAGATAACCCATCCCTTGCGTAACAAGGGCGATACAGGAAAGTCAGAGGATGAGTTGAAGCAGCGATTCCTCAATGCGTTTAACACGCTGATGAGCGACCGAGAGGAGTTGCTCGCTAACTGCCGACTCGCTCAGAGCTTGCTTTGCGACTGCTCGGAGATTGATGCTGAGCTTGTGGAACTGGGGCAGGAAATTGAGGTGGTCGCCGAACTGGCCAGGAAGGCAATCTACGAGAGTGCCCGCTCAGTGGTCAACCAGGATGAGTTCAATGAACGAAACAACAGCTATCTGGAGCGGCACCGCAAGGCCACGGAGCGGGTTGCCGAGCTTGAGGGGCTGAGGCGTGAGCGACAGACTAAGTTCCTGGTGCTTGAGGGTTTTATCCAGGGGATAGAGAGGCGCCCGCTGGTTTTGGAGGAATTCGACGAGAAGCTGTGGACAGTGGCGGTCGAGACGGTAAGGGTGATGCCAGATGGCAGGCTGATGTTCAGCTTTAAAGACGGCACGGAGATTGAAGGTTAAAGCACAAAAAAGCACCCACAAGAATGGCTACGGAATTCTTGTGGGTGCTGTCATGTTGTCTGCCGGTATTACAGGTCTGTTTCCCAAGCAATCTGAATAGAGGTGAAGGAAAAAACATTAATACGGCGAATACGTTTATCATGTTTACAGTGCTTTCCAATCTAAGCCAACGGGGAGGGGGTGAGGACGTTATGAAGAAGTTTTTTAGCCAACACTCTGTTGACCTGTATTTTGTCCTTGCGCCGACAATTTTCGTTTTGTCTCTACTCTATTTCATGCCCGCGCAAGTCCCAGGACATATGGATTTGCTGGGCAACATAAACAGATGGGGAGGGTCTAGAGGCGGGTGGCTGTTCGTAGGTTTTCTTTTCTCATATCTAACCCTGGTTGCCTGGTTTGCGGGCAAGAAATTTGGGGGCGTAGTCTCAATCATAAGCAGTGCCGCAATGCTATTCCTATATCTCCATTGGGCACTGATGCTGCTAGGTATAATGTACGTGACGCCTGGCGCCACGAATATCTACGCTCTTGAGTGGGATCTGGGTAAGAGAGCAGTGGGGACACTTGTGCCAATATTTACTCTGTATGGCATGGTTATTCACAAGGCAAAACCTAACTGGTTAGTTGGCTTGAGAACTAGTTGGACACTAAAGTCTGAAGAGGTGTGGGTCTACACCCACCGGTTATCCAGGCTTCCATTCCTTATAGTAGGCGGCTGCAATTATCTAATCCTCGCCATTCCTCCGATCCCTGAACTTGTCAGGCTGGTCCTGAGCTTTTCAGTGACGCTCATTCTATTCGCGTACCTGTTATGCAAGTCGTACGAGAAGTATCAGGTGGTCATAAACAGACAGCCCAACGGCTGACTCCCACTCTATAACTAGGCAGGACTCCATAAGCCTCATTCCGTTTGCCGTGTCGTCTTTCAATCCCGCTCATATTATTAGCCGGAGCTCCTTACACACAGGGAGTCAACATTGTCTGAAACTGTGCGCAGAATTTCTCCAGACAATTGTGACTAGGAATGCATTATTTAAACGATGGACTCGGGTCTAGGATCACCAGTTGAACAGGGGGTGGTCGTAATGAGGTCATTCATTGCTATGGCAGTTCCGCTAGGAGTTGCTGCTTTCTTCCTTGCTGGGGCAGTACAGGTTGTGATGCGCCGTTCACCATCAAACCGCCCATCGCTTGCAGCGCAGGCCTTATATCTGTTAGGGGTCTGTTTGGTCTCCAATGTGGCCTACCCATGGTGGCGAACTGGTTTGATGATAAGGGTTATAACTGTTCTTGTTATCGGTCTTGCAGGGCTGTTAAGTAGCTATGCTGCTCTTCGAGGTATTTCTTCTCTAACACAGTTGATACCTTTGCGCCCTGTCACTTGGGGGTTTGCTTTGCTGGGGGTGGGCCTCCTTCTTGTGGGTATCGCAATAGTTTCGTGGCCAATCCCTTCAGGCGTAGCTCTGGCACTCCCAGTCAGCGACGGTACTTGGTATGTTGCCCATGGAGGGCCTCTTAACATTATCAACCATCACCGTTCTGTCATAGAGCAGCAATTTGGGCTTGATCTTACACGTTTACCCACTAGCAACTGGACTGCGCAAGCGAAAGGTGCCACACCTAGTGCATACCCATCATGGGGTTCAGCAGTCATTGCCCCTATAGACGGGGTAGTTGTTTCCACAGTAGGTGGACTGCCGGACATGGATGTGGGGGTAAGGGATACCCAAAATCCAGCAGGAAATTGTATTGTACTTAAGACTTCAGAAGGGGTACATATCGTCATTGCACACCTACAGCAAGATTCGATCCTTGTTGATGCAGGACAGCGAGTGCGCCAGGGAGACGTTTTAGGTAAAGTAGGTAATAGCGGTCAAACAACTGAGCCACACATTCACATTCATGCAATGACAAAGTGTTACTGCTAACGCAATTTGTCCCGCAGCAGACGGCGTAAGTTGACCGAGGATTGCCGTGAAGCGTGGCCGAAACTACTGGTTCGGGTGGCCACTGCTAGAGTTAGGCATATCGGGGGCTTTGCCCCCGAACCCCCAAGGTTTACCGCTTATCAAAAGCCCTACATTATGCAAAGTGAAGTGCAAGGGACTCGGCGCACAGGGGAATGTTATGATTCAAGTTTAGATAATGTCAATCACTGAAGTGTCTTCAGGAAATCAAGCATCGTAGATTTCTCCTGGGCGTCATAGTATTCTGCTCCACC
>JAGXRZ010000043.1 GCA_018335585.1 Selenomonadales bacterium | reverse complement strand
TTGTACCACAATGGGGGTGGGGCTTGTGGCTTGTCGCTTGTCGCTTGGGGAGTGGCCGCCGGCCGCCAGCTCTGAGCGGTGAGCTGTGAGCAGTGAGCGGTGAGCAGAAAGGGGAACCGATTTCTCCCTGTAAGCTGTAAGCCGTATGCCGTACGCTACGAAGCACGAAGCACGAAGCACGAAGCACGCTCCCCTCTACCAATGATAATCCACAATGGGAGGAATCAAACTTGTCCACTATAGAAAAAATCTTCTACAACGCTAACGTCATCACGGTAGACACGGCACGGCCGCGTGCGGCAGCGTTTGCGGTTACGGCGGGACGGTTCGCCGCAGTTGGCGGTAACCAAGAAGTACTGGCCTTGCGCCAGGCGGGAACCGAGGTATTTGACCTCGGTGGCGCGACAGTGCTGCCCGGATTTAACGACAGCCATATGCACTTAATGAGCATTGGGTCAGGGCAAGAGAAGGCCGATTTGGGTTCCGCCACGTCGCGGCAAGAGCTTATCCGGCTAGGGCGAGACTTTTTGCAGTCGCAGCCTGATCGCACTTGGGTGCTTGGGCGCGGTTGGTCGCAGGAGCGATTCCACGACAAAGCCATGCCCACCCGCCACGACCTAGACGCAATCGCCGCTGACCGCCCGGTGTACTTTGTCCGCGTGTGCGGGCATGTGGCCGTGGCCAATAGCATTGCGTTGAAACTGGCGGGAATCGCAGGTGAGGCCGATGCACCTGCCGGCGGCCAAATCGACGTCGATGCGAGCGGCGCACCCACAGGTATCCTGCGGGAAAACGCGCTTGGCCTCGTCGGGAACTTGTTGCCCGCCGCGGATATAGCTGACTACAAGCGCATGTTTCTTGCCGGCGCGCAGGCTGCGCTGCGCTATGGCATCACAAGTGTTACCAGTGACGATATCGGGGAACTCGCGGATGCGGAGCTAAAGCTTGAAGCGTTGCAGGAGCTCCTGTGCGAAAACCGATTTCCGCTCCGCTACAATATCCAGGCGCGCGTATCCACGCCGGCACAAGTGGAGAAGTTGCGCGAGCTGCGGGAGCGGTACGTTTTCCCGGCTCACACGGTTGAGTTTGGGCCGCTAAAACTCATGTGCGACGGCTCGCTCGGGGGACGCACGGCCGCCTTGAACGAGCCTTACAGCGACGACCCAGAGAACCGCGGCGTGGCCATCCTTACGCAGGAGCGCATTAATGAGATGTTTGCCTTAGCGCACGCTCTCGGCTGGCAGGTTTCGGCACACGCCATTGGCGACCGCACGATGGAGATGCTTATAGATGGGTTTAGGTTTATGCTGCGGCAGAAGCCCGCAAGTGACGCGCGCCCGCGGATTATCCATGCCCAAATTACTAGCCGGTACATACTTGACGCTTGTCGCGAGTTAGGTGTGGTCTGCGACATTCAGCCTATTTTCGTGGCTAACGACCACTCCTTCGTTGAGCGGCGCGTCGGAACCGAGCGCGCTAAGCTCAGCTACGCGTGGAAAACCATGCTGCAACTTGGGATTTCGGCCGCCGGCGGCTCTGACGCACCGGTAGCCGACTGCAACCCTTTGCTTGGCCTCCACGCCGCAGTGACGCGCCAAGACAGCTCAGGCAACCCACCTGACGGTTGGCTGCCTGAACAAAAGCTTACGCTTGACGAAGCTATTCATCTGTTTACGTTAGGTTCGGCCTTTGCCTCGTTTCATGAACACAACCGCGGCTCCATTACCGAGCACAAGCTAGCAGACTTTGTCGTGCTCAGCGAAGACCTGACGCAAGTCGCTCCCAGTGCGCTTAAGGATGTCACTGTCGCCGCGACCTATATCGGCGGGGAGTGTGTTTGCGGCAGTTCGTGCCAAGGGTTACCAGCCTAGCACGTAAGCGAAAATAAGTGGCGCGACTATAGAGGCATCAGATTCAATCATGTACTTCGGCGTGTCTACCCCGAGCTTGCCCCACGTAATTTTTTCGTTGGGAACTGCTCCGGAATAGGAACCGAAAGAAGTGGTTGAATCGCTAATCTGACAGAAGTAGCCCCACAGGCGTACGTCTTCTAGTTCGAGGTCTTGCTCTAGCATGGGTACGACACAAATCGGGAAGTCGCCGGCGATGCCGCCACCAATCTGGAAAAAGCCAATCGGTGCGGTTGCCGTGGTCTTACGATACCAATCCGCAAAGGTGACCATGTACTCGATGCCAGTCCGCACCGTGTGAACGTTCTTTACGTCGCCCTTAATGACGTGTCCGGCATAGATGTTGCCTAAGGTAGAGTCTTCCCACCCGGGGACAATCATGGGCAGTCCCCGTTCGGCTGCGGCGTAGACCCACGAGTCGCGCGGGTCAATCTGATAGTACTCCTTAAGGGCGCCCGACAGCAGAATCTTATACATAAACTCATGCGGGAAGTACGACTCGCCCGCTTGGTCTGCCTTCTGCCATTCCCCAAGCACCGCGCGCTCTAAACGCCGAATAGCTTCTTCTTCTGGGATACAGGTATCGGTGACGCGGTTGAGGTGGCGGTTAAGCAGCCCTTCTTCGTCAGATGGCGTTAGGTCGCGGTAGTTAGGGATACGGACGTAGTGGTCGTGCGCCACAAGGTTAAAGATGTCTTCTTCCAGATTGGCGCCCGTGCAGCTGATGGCGTGCACCTTGCCCTGCCTAATCATTTCAGCCAAAGAAAGTCCTAGTTCGGCCGTGCTCATAGCCCCGGCTAGGGTCACGAGCATTTTGCCGCCTGACGCTAAAAACGCGCTGTAACCGACCGCCGCATCTTTGAGCGCGGCAGCGTTGAAGTGGCGGTAGTGGTGGTTGATAAAATCGGTGACTCGCATCGGGATTCCCCTTCCAGTTACTTTGCACCATGGTACCAAAAAAAGAGGGGGATGTCACGGTGAAGGATTGTCGCTTGGGGAGTGCCGCCGGGCGCCAGCCGCCAGGCGCCAGCTGTGGGCTTTGAGCGGTGAGCGGTGGGCGGTGAGCAGTGAGCGGTGAGCGGTGAGCGGTGAGCGGTGAGCGGTGAGCGGTGAGCAATCGTGAATCGTGAATCGTGAATCATGAACTGCAACGGCGGAGCGGCTTGCCGCTTTCCGCTTTCCGCTGTAAGCCGTAAGCCGTAAGCCGTAAGCGGTGATCGTCTTCTCCACTAAGTGCCAAGTGCGAAGTGCGAAGTGCCAAACTCAATGCGCCTCACCACGAGCCAAAAGGAGGCAAATCATGCGAGAAACTATCACCGTACCGGTAGAACGGCTGCATCCGGCAGCGAAACTCCCTACCTATGCTCATGTGGACGACGCAGGAGCGGATGTCTATGCGCTAGAAGAGACTGTTATTCCGCCGCAGGCGACGGTAGCCGTGCGGACCGGGCTTAAGTTCGCTGTGCCGCGAGGGTACGAGCTACAGGTGCGGCCGCGCTCAGGCTTGTCGCTTAACACTAAGCTCCGCATCGCCAATAGCCCCGGTACCATCGACTGCGGCTTCGCGGAAGAAGTCCTTGTCCTGGTAGACAACACAGGCGCGACTCCGTTTGTCGTTTCGCCGGGGTTGCGGCTATGCCAACTGGTCTTGCAGCGGGTGCCGCAAGCTCTTTTCGCGGAAGTGGAGAGCATTGCCCCGTACCTGCCGGCCGACAGAAAGGGCGGCTTCGGCTCAACAGGTCAGTGAGCGGGCGGGAAAGACATGTAGAATGTCGTCACGCCTTCCTCGCTGTCAAAGGTAAGCGTGGCTCCATGCTGGCGGGCAATGGCTTGACATACGGTAAGCCCAAGCCCCGTGCCCTCAGGCTTAGTAGTGAAAAACGGCGTGCCAATCTGCGCCCGCACGTCAGCAGGGATACCGACCCCTGTATCGCGCACGGATAGCACTACCCGCCCGTCTACAGATGCCGTGCGTACCGTGACATCTCCGCCTGGGGACGAAGCCTCCAGCGCATTGCGCACGAGGTTAACTAACACCTGTCGTATCGCCCGCTCGCTGGCAGAGATATGCGGCACAGGCTCTAGCTCGCACTCTAATACGCACGCGGCCTGTCGGGCATCGGCTTCAAGTAACCCCAGCAGAGCTCTGATGACAGCATTGATGTCGACAGGCAGAAGCTCTACGGGGTGATTGCGGGCCAGTGCGAGAAACTCTGAAAGAGTCTCATTCATGCGGTCTATAGCGCCAATTAGCAGCTTAAACTGGGCGGTGTAACCGACTAGGTCTTCACGCATACAGAACAGCTGCAGGAACCCCCGAATAGTGGTAAGGGGATTACGCACTTCATGGCCGATGCCGGCAGCGAGTTGGCTGGCCAAACTCAGCCTGTCGAGGCGCGCAATCTCTTTGTCGCGGATGTGTTTGGCGGTAAGGTCGCGAAGAATCAGCGATATGCCGTCCGCATTGCCGCGCTGACTCGGCATCAGGGACAGAGTGATAGCCACCGGCACCAAACCCCCGTCTGTCGTATAGAAATTCAAGTTTGCTCGCCGCGCAGCGCGCTCCAAACGGACGCGGTCTAACTCCCGCTGAAAAATACTGCGCTGCTCCGGCTCTACCAGCCCCAGCACAGATTGCCCCACAACCTTCGCGGCGTTACAGCTAAGCAAGGTTCCCGCGGCACTGTTCGCCGTAAGGATGCGACCGGAGAGATCGGTGCTCATAATCGCGTCTTGCGACTGCTCCACCAGTGCCGCCAAATGCGCTGTTGCTTGGCGTGCATTTGCCTGTTCGGTAACATCGCGGCTAACCTCTAGTATGGCAACGGGAAGATGTCGCTCATCGCGCTTCAGTGCCCAGTGACATGACACCAACATCTTTGTGCCATCTCTGTGAAACCTAACTACCTCACCATGCCACTCTTCGTTTCTCTCTAGCTCCGCTTCGATTTGCTCTAGAGGTATTGGGTAGCTAACCCCAAAGAGCGCATGATACTGCTTCCCTAAAGCCTGCTTGCGAGAATATCCGTAGGTGCGCACGGCTCCGCTGTTCCAGAAAGTGATATTCCCGCTCAGGTCCCGTACGATAACGGCGTCGAAGGCTAATTCCAAGAAGAGGCTCTGTTCTTTCAGTAGGGCCGTCGTAGTGCGCAGGGCATCAAGATACTTCCTGTCTTCGGTTATGTCACGCCCTACGGCGTAGACCCTCCCACCCGGCGCGTCGGTCACAAAAGACCAGGCCAGCCACCGCAGTGCACCGTCTGTGCGAGTAAAGCGGCCTTCAAAGAAGCTGTCGCGAGCTTTGGCACCGACGCGATCTTCGGGGTGCGCGAAGTCTAAAAAGTTCGCCACTGGCTGCAGGCCAAACAGAATAGCGGCCTGGTTGGCATGCAAGACCTCGTCCTGCGGACCAAGCACAACCATAAGGTCTTCTGCTAGCTCAAAGAAGTTGCGCAGCTGCTCGATGGCGTCATGCCAAGCTGTAACATCGTCTTCGGTGACGAGTTCCCCACACTCCACCAGAGGCATACTTAATGGTTGCCGCCCGACTAGATACTTGCGCCCGTCAATTAGCAGCGGGTCTTCTCCCGTCACACGGGGAAGCTGCGACGGCTCGACTAATCTCGCTGTTCGATTTGTGGCCAAGACGCGTCCCTTAGCATCCAAGACGGTCAGTCCGGTAGGGAGTGAGGTAACCAGAGCTTCAAGCGTCGCTTGCTCGACGAGCCGCTTGTGTACCTGTGCAAAAGCCACAAAGGCCATGGCCGTACCCAGAGGCGTCAGGCTAAGCAGCAGCAGGGCCAATGGCCAAGTCATTACTATTCCCTGTCGCGACACCAGGGATCCTATCAAGGTGAACGAAATCGTTATTATGGCCAATAGCGTCCCCAAACCTAGGAGGCTGGTCACCGATGGGCCCTTTCTCGCAGGGGTCCTTCGTCCAAAATACACACCGACTAAGCCTGCGGCACATATCGCTGCCACTCCGGGGAAAGCACCGGCGCCCCCCAAGTAGAGCCGATAGAGAGAGCCTATAGAGGCAGCGGTGAGATAAGTAGGCAAGCCGCCTGCAAAGCCGCTAAGAGCGATGACGACAGCGCGAAAGTCAAACAGCCACCCAGGCTGAATCATCACGGGCTTGATCATGGTGAAACAGATTGCTAGGCCAAACACCGCGCCCCACAGCCAGGCGTTTGGCCTTCGGCGAGACGACAAGACAATAGCTGACCCAAATAAGGATACCAGTAGCGCCAAGAGCAGGTTGAGCACCAAGCGCAAAGCCATTAGCATGCCTTATCCTCCCTGCCGAACTCGACCGTAAATGTAGTGCCCTGCGCACCGGTCGCAAACGTAATTCGTGCACCTTGCCGTGTCGCTATACACTCGCAAACTGCTAAGCCTAAACCTACTGCCCCGTCACGCGTAGTAAAGAAAGGTATCCACATTTTCTCCGCAACTTCCCGAGCAATGCCGTGACCGGTATCGGCTACTTCAAGTAGAATAGCGCCGTCGCGCTCCCGCGTGCTAATAGTCAGGACACCGCCTTCGTTCATAGCTTGCAGGCCGTTTCGCGCTAAGTTCAAGATGAGTTGTGAGACATCCCCTTCTACTAGGCGTAGGCTGGGCAAAGGATGGCAGCAGAAAAATACGCGGCAGCCGCGCATATGCGCATCCGCGCGCAACATGGGCAGAACCCCACGCACTACTTGGTTGAGGTCAAGGCATTTTGCCACACCGCCAGAATCGCGCGCCAGTGATAAGAACTGAGAAATTATCTCATGTGCAGCGTCTAGATCTGTCAGCATAATGTCCAACTGCGGGTGAACCGCAGCTAAGTCACTGTTTCTGGCAAAGAATTGCAGAAACCCACGTACCGTGGTTAAGGGGTTGCGCAACTCGTGCCCGATGCCTGCGGCTAACTGCCCCATTACCGAGAGCAGCTCTAACCTGGCAGACTCCCGTTCCATAACACGCTCGGCGGTTACGTCTCGTGCGAGAAGCGATATACCATTAATCTTGCCCCGCTCATCCGTAATGGGAAACACGGAGGACGAAGTGCACAGCGTAGTCCCCAACTTGTGTCTAAAGAGGTCACGGCAGTCGCTGACACTTCTCCCCGCCGCCGCCTCGCGCAGGGCTTCATCTGCCTCGTGGTACTTCTCCTCTGCTACTAGCTCTAGGAAAGGCCTGCCGCACACTTCCTCCTTGGTGAACCCACACATCTGCTCCGCGCCGCGGTTGTAGGTTAGCGTCTCGCCTTTAAGGGAAAGGCTAATCACGGCGTCATCGGTGCTCTCGACGATAGTCGCTAATTGCTGAAGACGGCGGTTGTCGCGCAGGGCAGCCGTAACGTCGCTAGATATTTCTACTATGTCTCGCGGGCTGCCCCCCTCCTCGCTAAGAATAGTCCACCTTACTTCGACGAGCCTGCCTTCGCCTCGCGCTGTGGTGCGTGCCACGGTGCCATGCCAACTTCCATCCCGACATGTGAGCTCTATAATTTCCTCCCGAGGTGAGGGACAGCGCGTAGCCAACAGCAGTGGTTCCTCATGCGCAGTCGCGTTGCGAGCGGTGTAACCATACAGCTCCACAGCTCCGCGATTCCAGTAGCGCACCACGCCCGCAAGCGAAAACACTACTATGGCTTCCTTGACCATGGCGAGCATCTTCGTCTGTTCTACTGCCTGCCGATAGCTCTCCGTCAGTTCGCGCTCGCGCAGGAAACGTGCATGTGTGTCGTGCACGACAAAATAAATGACGTCCTTTTCTTCGCTTAACACACCCGCCACATTTGCCCACCTGTACTCGCCCCCGCGATGGCGGAGGCGCACCTCTACTCGCACGTGTTCGCGGCGCCTAGAGCGCAAGGTATCGGCAAGCATGCGGACTTGATCGCGTTCGTCTGGGTGTACAAAATCCATGACGCAGGGGTTATTAGCACTAGGCGTGTACCCCAACATATCCTCGAGTGCCTGGTTAGCTAAGATGAGCTCTCCGTCTGTCGTGCAAACCCCAAAGCCCTCTGTGGCTAGGGCAAAAAACTCGGCTTTCTCACGCAGAGCCCGGGTCGTGCGCGTAACGTCCTGAAAAGAGGCGAGGCGTCCTACTTCACCGGTAGGCAACGCGACGGGCGACAGGGTCATAAGAAACTGCCGTCCCGCATGTTCTATTGGAACGACGCTGCCGAGCTGATGAAAGAAAACGTTGGAGTGTCGCCTGAGAGCCTCCGCCGCCGGTCCATCCCGCCCGAGAGCAGCGCTTTCCATCATCACTTCGCCGCCCCCGCTGTAGAGGATGACGAGTCCCCCATCGTGTAGGTACCGCTGCCAAACGGCTCGCCACATATTGCGCTGCAGCAGTTCCCGCGCAAAGAGCAGCAGAAAGAGCACACCCAGCAGTAAAAGCAGGCGTGCAGTGAATCCCAACGGCCACAGGAGAAAAATCCCTGTCGCGCTTACCGCAAGTGCAAGTCGTCTTCTATCTCCCCGCCGCAGCGGTATACGGGACCAAACACAGCCTAGCAGCCCGACGAGCAATGATGACCACCAACATACCGGGGCAACGCCTAGCACATAAGCGACGGCCTGTGCCGCGACCCACGACACGAAAACCGTAGTGATGCCCCCGAGATACCCCGCTGCCCAGAGAGGGAGGTAAAGCACACACCCTACCGCCCCGTAGAAGGGCACAACCGCAGCCGCCGTCGCTGTACTCAACGCAAAGGCTAACGCGGTGTGCAAGGCAGAGGGTTTGTCACGCATGAAAGCCACATAGAAGGTAGCTCCGGAGGCTAACAGCAGAGAGAAAACGAAGCTGACAAGTGCATCCGGCAAGCTACCCGCCTCCACATCGCATTATGCGTTTACATTTGCGCTAACAACCAGTTACAATTGGGGTGACGCGAATTCGTAGGAAAGGGTGTTATGAAAATGGCTCTTAACCAAAACTGGGACCTCGAGTCGATTTTCCCGGGGGGCAGTAGTTCGCAAGCGTACATAGCTTACCTAGACTCGCTTGATGCGGCGCTAAAGTCCTTGCTCGCCGAAACGTCCGGTGCCGCTCCGGCAGACGCAGAGCAGTGGGTAGTGCTGCTCGACCGCGTACAGGACTTGGCAAAAAAAGTGCGACACGCCGGCGCCTTTGTGGGTTGCTTGACGGCACAGAATGTCAAAGACGAACAGGCGAAGCTCCTAGCCGGCAGAATGCGGGTTATCGGCGCGGCATTTGCCTCGTCCTTAACCTACCTCGACAAGCACGTCACCGATATGAGTGAGGAAGAGTGGGTCTCGCTCGCTTCTCATCCTTCACTTGCTCCTATCAAGTTTAACCTCGACGAGCGGCGCCGCCGCGCTAAAGAAAAGATGCCCACCGCACAGGAGACTCTCGTCAACGACCTGTCGATTGACGGCTACCACGGCTGGTCTACCCTCTACGACACAGTCGTCGGCCGCATGTCTATTGCCATAGAGGAGAACGGCAAGACAGTGCGCTTGTCGCCGGGTCAAGCCGAAAACAAAATGAAGAGCCCGGACCGCGAGTTTCGCGAACACGTCTTCGCGCGTTGGGAAGAGGCTTGGACCAATGAGGCCGACTTCTGTGCGCTAGCCCTAAACAACTTGGCTGGGTTTAGACTAAACCTTTATAAGCACCGCGGTTGGACGGACGTCACCTCCGAGCCGCTCGACTACAACCGCATGCAGCCTGCCACGCTCGCGGCGATGTGGTCGGCCATCAAAGCCAACGAGGGGCGACTGGTTAAGTTTCTCAAGCGCAAGCAAGAGCTGCTCGGCACAGACAAGTTAGACTGGCACGATGTAACGGCACCGATTGGCTCCGCAGGCAGCCACATGAGTTTTGATGAAGCCGCAGAGTTTATTGTTGAACAGTTCCGCCGCTTTAACCCGGCCATGGCCGACTTCACCGCCAAGTGCTTCCACGAGCGCTGGATTGAAGCGGAAGACCGGCCCGGCAAGCGCCCGGGGGCGTTTTGCACCACCTTCCCGGAAAAACAGGAGAGCCGCGTGTTTATGACCTTCTCGGGCACGATGGGCAATGTAACTACGTTAGCACATGAACTCGGGCACGCCTATCACCAGTCGGTGATGAACGAACTGCCGCCTTTCGCGCAGCAATACGCGATGAACGTCGCGGAAACGGCCTCGACCTTTGCGGAGGTAGCGGTAGGCGACGCAGCCTTAGCTCTGGCCAAATCAAAGGACGAGAAGATTACGCTGATCGAGGATAAGCTGCAACGCGCGGCAACACTACTCATGAACATCCAAGCGCGCTACCTTTTTGAAACGCGTTTCTATGAGGAGCGCAAGCTAGGTGTAGTCAGCAAACAGCGCCTAAACGAACTGATGGTGGCGGCGCAAAGAGAGGCTTTTGCCGATACTCTGGAGAAGTATCACCCGCATTTTTGGGCAGCGAAGCTGCACTTCTACATGACGACCGTGCCGTTCTACAACTTCCCTTACACCTTCGGCTACCTCTTTGCCACCGGCGTATACGCGCAGGCCATGAAAGAAGGCCCCACGTTTGCCAAGAAATACGACGACCTGCTGCGCGATACCGGCCGCATGCGTACGGAGGACTTAGCCTTGCGTCACCTCGGTGTAGACATCACGCGGCAAGACTTCTGGCAGTCGGCCATCGACTCGGCCTTAGCAGAACTAGACGAGTTCTTAGCGTTAACCGCCAAAGCCTAGGGTCGGAACCTCACGCGACTTAAGCGCAGCGCGCCGTTTGGCCCGACGTCTATGCCCTCTACAGATTGCGTGTAAGCAGCATAACGCACGGGGGTAGACAAAAACAGCCAAGGTGCGTCCGCGAGGACAAGCGCCTGCAGCCGCGCAAGCTCCGCGAGCGCGGCGGCCATAGGCTGAGCTCGCGCCTCGGCGAGCCGCTTCTCTAGCTCCGCATTAAAGTAGCCGCCGGCGTTGTTGTTCTTATGTGAAGCATCAGGCCGTGTAAAATTCCCGCTAAGCACCTCGTAAACTTCCCCCGCATAGGGCCGCCAGTGCATGAGCCACATGTCTGGCGGTTTTCCTGTGTCAAGGCGCGTGAAAAGTTCGCCTTGCGGTAAGGCGACCACCTCCACACTTATGCCCACCGCCGCGAGATCCGCCTGAACAGCTAGGGCCAGCGCCTTGGTCTCGCGTCGGTCAGCGACCAAAAGTTCCAGCGGAGCGGCCTGCGTAAAGTCTGCTTCTGCCAGCAGACTACGCGCTCGCGCCGGGTCGTGCGCCAAGGGCTGAATAGGCGCGTGCCCAAATATCGCGGGTGAAATGGGAGTAGCCAGAGCGAGCCCTTGTATACCAGATGCTGTCATAAGGCGCTCTCTATCTACCGCATAGTTCATGGCCCGCCTTACTCTGACATCGCTAAGCTCGCGGCGCGTGAAGTTAAACCCCACAAAGTACACTTCCTGGCGCGGCAGCCTAAGTGTGGTCAGTCCCACGGCAGAAGCTGGTTCTGTAGACGCCGCGGGGAAGGCGGCGTGCGCTTTGCCCTGCTTAAGCATAGCGAGGCGCTCTTTGGGGTCGGGGACGAAGAGGAACCTGAGATGCGTCTTAGGTTTCAAGTCGGCGTTCCAGTAGTAGGGGTTAGGCTCAAGCTCTACATAGCGCCGGCCGTGCCACAGAATAAGGCGAAAGGGGCCGGTGCCCACGGCCGTGTGGGTGAGATTATGTAGCGGGTCGCGGGCTCGCTTGTCTAGTTCCTGCGCCGACTTAATGCCCGCTGCGGGATGCGCGAAGTAATAAGGCAGTGCGTAATCCGCCCGCTTGCTAGTAAAGGTAATGGAGTAAGGGTTGTTGACGGTAATGGTGTCAATAAAGTCAAACAGGTAACGACGCGCCATTTCGTTACTGGCATCTAGCAAAAAGGCAAAGTTCTGTTTAACTGCCGCGGCGTTAAAGGGCGTGCCATCGTGAAACCTGACGTCTCTGCGCAGGGTAAAGGTAATGGCACGTCCGTCCTCACTGACCGCAAAGCCTGTGGCAAGCTGTGGCAAAACAGAATTGTTCTCGCCTAACGCAAGTAACCCTTCGAAAATAACTTGTTGTATGACCGGCGATATATGGTCGACAGCATTAAAGGGGTCGAGCGTAATCGGCTCGGCCTCTATGGCTACAACTATCTCTTGCGGCGCAGGCTGCCGCGCAACTAGCCAAATAAAGGGGGCAACGAGTAATACGACCCCCACCGTCACCAGAATGATTCGCTTCATGTGCACCTGCCCTTTCCACCCAAAAGCACGCCGCTCGCGCAGGCGTGCATTATACCTATTCGCTGTGCTAGAGCCTAGCTCCTGCCCACTCATATCACTTTTGGGCCGCACATATACTTAGGCGATAATGCACGGGAGGTTCGCGTCTATGGCGAAGCGGCTGATGGTAAGTTTACTGGCCATCCTGGTATCCTTAGCTTGGTATGCGACGGCTGCGCCGGCACCGGAGGGCATGCGTCTGGTCATTGACACGGATAAGCGCACGCTTACAGTGTTGGTTGACGGTCGGCCGACGCGGACGCTCCCCTGCGCAGTCGGCAAGTCACTTACGCGGACACCGGTAGGTGAGTGGACCGTAGTGGACAAGAGCACCAACTGGGGGGGCGGCTTTGGTACGCGTTGGCTCGGGTTAAATGTCCCGTGGGGCATTTACGGCATTCACGGCACCAACAAACCCTCCTCTATCGGCACGGCGGCGAGTGCCGGGTGCATCCGCCTACAAAACCGCGACGTGGAATGGCTGTATTCGGTGGTGAAAATCGGCACGCGGGTAACGATAGTCGGCGCTCGCCAGAGGGTAACGGTGGAGCGCCCGTTGCGCCGCGGGCAGACAGGCAAGGAAGTGCTGGAGCTGCAGTTCGCCCTGCGTCAGGCGGGATTTCACATTGACCCGGTAGACGGGCGCTTTGGCAGTCAGACAGAGCAGGTGGTCAAAGCAGTGCAAGCCCGTTACGACTTGCCCCAAACCGGCAGGGCCGACAGGAACGTGCTAGCCCTGCTGGGTCTACTGCCTGCGACGACAGGCAGATGACGATGTTACGGCGAGTCGTCGCTCTTATCGCCCTCGCGGTGAGTTTAGCTCTGGCGCTAAGTGCAGTGAGAGACCTTGCCGACGCGCCGGTCAAGGTCAACCCGAGCGTGCAGCTGTCGGCACACGAAACGTACTCCGTCAGCATGTGGGTCTCGGTTCCCGCCATGCCGCGCAGCGAGTTGTTTGTACAGGCTATAGAGGAACTCGTGGCTACCTTCACCGCTACTTGGAGCAACGTGGCCGTGACAACGTCGTTTGTTCCCGCACAAGAATTGCAGGATGCCTTGCGCGCAGCGCTGACGCGGGGCGAACCGCCGGACGTACTCGTCAACTCTGCTCCTTCGCCCGCTGATTACGGCGCGCTGCAAGTGCCGCTTGGCATGTACTTAAGCGCCGCCGAGAAGGGGCGCTTGTCGCCAGCGATTATCGCGCAGCTTTCCGCACGAGGGGAGCTCGCTACTTTGCCGCTTGCCTACACCTTTCGCGTGTTTGCCGCCAACCCGGCCGTGTTGCGAGCAGCGGGAGTAGACATAGCTCTGTACGCACAGCGGGCTTGGTCATGGGACGAGTTCTTTGCGGCAACCGCGGCACTTAACCGGCAGGGCAAGCGCGGGCTGGTTCTGACGAACGCTCACTTTCCTCTGCTGCGTAGCCTGGCAGCCTCACTTGGCAAGCCATCTCCGTTTGGCGCGGGAGGCGGCTTGGAGTGGGGCCTTAGTGAACTACAGGCCCTAGGGGAGACGGCGAGGCGATTGGCGCCTGCGGAAGCCGATGAAGATGCGCTGGCGCGCTTTCTCGGCGGGCAGGCAGGGCTAATCGGCCCGCTTAACCCTGAGCTTACCCGCTGGCTGTTGTCAACCGCACAAAAAAGGGGGCTAACGCCCCTGCTCTTGCCTGTGCCATTTCTAGGGCCAACCCCGGTTGTTGACATAGCCGCTGTCAGTGTGGTGCTCATTCGGCAGGCAGCCTTCCGCGGTCACCGCCACACCCGCGCGGCGGCAGAGCTAGCCAAGCACCTCTCTGCTAATGCAGCGCCGGTTTTTAGCACGCATCTCGCCTTATTGGCTCAGCACACGGAGGGGGCAGCCTACGCCAATCTGTCCTTGGCGCCTGCTACCCCCTATTACCCTGCTTGGGGTATGGCGCAACACGCGCACGGCTGGGAACAGGCCCTGCTGCCACTGTGGCTTCGTCTGTTGGCCGGAGAGCTCTCGCCGAGTGAGTTCGCCACAGAAGCCTACTCTGTCCTCAGCGCATCCGTCAACCGCGCGGTGACTGGTCGATAGCTCCCAAAATGGTGGTCCTCTACACGGCAAAGCGGCATAATCTGCATCAAGGCATTAGTTACAAAGGCCTCGTCGGCAGAAAAAAGGTGGTTCGGCTGCAGCGTAGTTTCGCTTACGGCTAAGCCAAGGCTGTCACAGACTCGCATCACCTGCGAGCGCATAATGCCGGGCAAGGCTCCGTCCGTCAGCCGCGGCGTCAGGACAACGCCGCCACTAACCAGAAACAAATTCGTAATCGCGCCTTCGGCTAGATTCCCGGCCGTGTTCTGCAATATGGCTTCGTCGGCGCCGCGGGAGCGGGCTTCTTGCTTGGCCAGTAAGTTGTCGCCGAAGCCGGTGGTCTTGTGGCTACACAGCGGCGAATGCTCGTTTCTGCGGGTAGAGCGCGCAATTACGGCGACGAGTCCCTGTTCGTATTGCATGGCGGTGTAAGACGAACCTCGCCGCGCCGTGACAGTGACGTTGATGAGGCTGTCTTTGGCGGCAAATACGCCTAGGCCGGCACGCGGGGAAAGTGTGAGGCGAAGCGCCCCGCTGTCGAGGGCATTTTTGGCCACGACCGCGCTTACCGCCTCCCTGAGTAAGCTAGAGCCGGGCACTGTAAAGCCAAAAGCTGCGGCCGACTTTGTGATGCGCGCGAGATGTGCCGATAGTAGTCGCACTTGTCCCGCGCGCACTGACATCGTCTCAAACAGCCCTTCCCCATAAAGGTATGCTCGGTCGGTAACGGGGACAGACCCCTCCGTTAGCGGCAACAGCTCGCCGTTGACATAGCAGTAGTCAGTCATACCGCTCTACTCCGAGGCTCAGTAGCATGGCCCTAGCTTTGTGCAGTGTCTCCTCGTATTCGAGTTTGGGTACGGAATCATACACCACGGCACCACCTACCTGTAGATACAGCCGGTCCGCTTGATTAACAATTGTACGTATCGCGATATTTAGGTCGGCACTGCCGTCAAACCCAATGTAGCCGATAGCCCCGGTATACACGCCGCGGCGCACCGGCTCTAATTCTTCTATGATTTCCATGGCGCGGATTTTTGGCGCGCCGGTAATCGAACCGCCGGGGAAAGTAGCTTTCAGCAAATCCACAAAGTCCTTGGTCGGGGCAAGCTCGCCGCGCACCGTCGAGACGAGGTGAAATACCTTCGCGTATTTTTCAAGTACCATCAGTTCAGGCACGTGCACTGAGCCATAAGCGCAAACGCGCCCTAAGTCGTTACGCATAAGGTCGATGATCATGACGAGTTCGGCGCGGTCTTTAACACTTGCCAGGAGTTCCTTGGCATTAGCTTCATCTTCGGCAGCTGTGCGGCCACGCGGACGCGTCCCTTTGATGGGGCGCGTTTCTACTTGGCGATTCCTAAGCGTCAGGAAGCGCTCCGGCGAGGAACTTAGCACCCGCAGTTCGCTGCCGCAGTCTAAGTACGCGGCAAAAGGCGCGGGGTTAGCCCGCCGCAGCCTGCGGTACAACTGAAAGGGAGGTAACCGCAGAGGGGCACTAAGGCGCTGGGTCATATTGACTTGGTAGACGTCGCCCTGCACTATGTATTCCTTGATGGCCTCTACGGCCCGCGCATACGTGTCGCAATCAAAGTGAGCCTCTATTTCCGGCGGGGAAAGCTTTGGGCCTGCCCACGGGTCGGATATCAGCGGTTCTGCCGCCAGCACCTGCTGCCGGAAGCTCCCGAGCTCGCTTTCTGACTGTGAGACAATGTAGGCCTTATTCTCGCTGTGGTCAAACGCCAAGACCGTTCTGTAAAACGACAAATAGATGTCCGGAGTTGCAAGGTCGTCTTGCGCTAATCGCGGCAAAGATTCAATCATGCGCCCAAAGTCATAGGAAAAAAAGCCCACAGCTCCGCCGGTAAAGGGAATGGATACCTCTGTAGGTGGCAGGGCATAACGCTTAAGTAGCGCCCTAAGTTCGGTCAGCGGATTGGCATCCTTGACCATGGGCTTACCCTGCTCCTCGTACCACACTTTTCTCCCCCACGACTTAAATGTCAGGAAAGGGCGGCTACCCATAAACGACCAGCGGCCGAAACGTGCGCTTGCAAGGCTGCTGTCGAGCCAAAACGGGTAGGGGTCGTGCCGCAGCACGTCAAAGATGTCTTCGAGTGTGCACAGAAGCTCAACTTGCTCTACGAGGACCTTCATTGCGCCACCCTCTCGACCCTAATGTCGTAGCGGAGAAAGTTGGCGAGGAGTGTCTTACCGTGCTCGGTCAAGATGGCCTCGGGATGAAACTGCACGCCTTCAACGTAGGCAACCGTGCGGTGGCGTAGTCCCATGATTTCGCCGCTCGCAGTCTCCGCCGTCACCTCGAGGCAACCCGGCAAACTCGCACGCTCGACAAGCAGCGAGTGATAGCGCGTCGCCGAGAAAGGCGAGGGCAGGCCCAAAAAAACGCCTTGCTGCGCGTGGACAATATCTGAGTTCTTGCCATGGACCGGCACGCCGGCTTTGACCACGCGCCCCCCAAAAACTTGGCCCAAACACTGGTGTCCAAGGCAAATGCCAAGTATTGGGATATGGCCGGCAAAGCGACTAATGGCGGCAAGCGATACTCCGGCCTCATGCGGTGTACATGGGCCGGGGGAGATTACGAGGTGGCTAGGATTCAGGGCGGCTATCTCGTCACAGGTGATGCTCCGGTTCCGGAACACGCGGATATCCGCGCCTAACTCACCGAAGTACTGCACGAGGTTGTACGTGAAGGAGTCGTAGTTGTCGATCATCAGGAGCACAGCTACACCTCTTTACCTAGCACGCGCGCGCAAAGCTCTTCTATTGTTATGTTGTCGGGAGGTACGATTGCGTGTGGTGCAATCTCGATAAACGGCACCAACACAAACTCGCGCTCGCGCATACGAGGGTGCGGGATGACAAGCCCTTCTTCACTAATGACTTTGTTGCCATATAGGAGAATATCTATGTCGAGTGTGCGGGGGCCGAAGCGAATGTCCCGCACTCTACCCGCCGCCTCCTCAATGCGCTGCACCGCCAGCAATAGTTCGCGCGGACTCAGGGTAGTGTCTATCTCTACCACTGTGTTAAGAAACTTTCCCTGCTCTAAGTACCCCACCGGGTCGGTCTCGCGCACTGCGGCTACTTGCCGCACCATGATACCGGGCGTAGCCGCTAGAGCCTCTACGGCGAACGACAGCATTCTTGCTCTGTCGCCTAGATTGCTTCCCAGACTCAAATACGCCCGCTCAAAACCAAAACAAGGGGGACCAAAACAAGGGGGACGGTTCTTTTTGTTTTTTCGCTTTATTTGTACCGCGGCGTAGTCCATTTGGATGGCCACAGGGGGGTGTAGTTTTTTAACCGTTACTAGTACCGAGACTGCCCCCATAGCCAACACAGCGGACGCGATTTTTTCGGCGACAGTTTCTAGGAGCTTGCAGGGTGGGCCCTCCACGATGTTTTTAACTACTTCGCAAACAGCGGCGTAGTTAAGCGCGCGGGACAAGTCGTCGCACTCTGCGGCAGGGCGCGTATCGACCTCTAGTTCCAGCGAAACCGAAAAACGCTGCCCAAGCACGGCCTCCTCAGGCAGAGCGCCGTGATAGCCATAGAACAACATATTGGAAAGAATTAGCCTGTCAGTCAACTGACGCGCCTCCTCGCATTAGGGCATCCGTCATTTGCGCTACCCGTTTCATAGCTTTAACATCGTGCACGCGCACGATTTTTGCCCCCATCGCAATGCTGTAGGCGACGGTTGCGGCAGTCCCTTCCAAGCGCTCGTCTACCGGGAGCCCTAAAACGTGGCCGATCATGGATTTGCGGGAAGTGCCGATTAACAGCGGAAAGCCTAAGTCCACAATCTCGCGCAAGCGCTGCATCACCACGAGGTTCTGTTGCCATGTCTTACCGAAACCAATCCCGGGGTCAAGGATGATATCGCCCCTTGGTACGCCGGCCAGAAGCGCCTGCTCTGCCATGCTGGCGAGGTCGCACTTTATCTCCCCGATGAGGTCGCGATAGCGCGGCTCTGCTCGATTGTGCATAAGGCAAATGGGGACCTTTGCTGCGGCGGCAAGTGCCAGCATGGCCGGTTCTCTCTGTCCTCCCCACACATCATTGAGCATGGCGGCTCCTTCCGCAAGTGCTAGGCGCGCAACCGCGACCTTATATGTATCGACGGACACCGGCGTAGAAGTAGCGCGGCACACGGCCCGCACCACCGGGATGACGCGCTCTGTTTCCGCTTGTGCGTCTATAGGTGTGGCCCCGGGTCGCGTAGACTCTCCTCCGATATCGATTATGTCGGCGCCTTCGTCTACCATTTGTAGCGCGCGCTCGACGGCCATAGCGGGGTCTAGGTATGTTCCGCCGTCGGAGAAAGAGTCAGGCGTAACGTTCAATATGCCCATAACGAGCGTGCGCGGCACATGAAAGTCGATAGTTCTCTGCTGTTTGCCCATTACAGCCTACCCTTAATCAAGGTCAATGCTTCGGTGCGTGTAATATGGTTAGTGCGAAAGATACCCCGCACGGCAGAAGTAACGGTTGTAGAACCGGGCTTCTTTACGCCGCGGATAGTCATACACAAGTGTTCTGCCTCAATCACGACTAATGTGCCTTTGGCCTCTAGCTTATGCATGATCGTGTCGGCAATCTGTGTGGTCAAACGCTCTTGGAGTTGCGGCCGACGCGACAGCGTCTCTACGACGCGTGCTAACTTGCTTAATCCGGAGATTTTTTTGGGATGAGGAATATAGGCGACATGCGCCTTGCCGAAGAACGGGAGCAAGTGATGTTCGCACATGGAATAGAGGGCGATGTCGCGCACAAGCACCATTTCGTCATGCCGCTCGGTATAAAAGCACTTATCTAGGTGTTTGCCGGGGTCAGCGTGCAGTCCCGAGAACACCTCTTCGTACATTTTGGCCACCCTGAGCGGCGTCTCGCGCAGCCCTTCGCGGTCTGGATCCTCCCCTACCGCCTCTAGAATCATGCGCACAGCTGTCTCAATCTTAGCGTGATCAATCATGTCGTTATTGAATCGTCAACTTGGCGGCTAGGTTCTTTAGTTCTTCAATTGATGCGGCAATCTCCTGTACCGCAGCCACTACCTCGTCTAAGGACTGCGACTGCTGCTTGGTGACGCTGTCAATGAGTTTTGCGTCGCGCATAATCTCGTCGCTTGAGCTGCGAATACCTTTGACGATGTCTTCTATCTTCGTGACAGACTGAGAGCTGCTCTTAGCTAACTTACGTATCTCGGCCGCGACGACGCCGAAGCCACGCCCTTGCTCGCCTGCACGCGCTGCTTCAATAGCGGCGTTAAGGCCGAGCAAGTTCGACTGGTCAGCTACAGACTTAATAAACTGCAGAATAGTATCTGTCTCCGCGATGTTTGTCGCAGACTCCTCCGTCAGCCCGTGCAAGCGTTGCCCGATGCCGTTAAGTTCGGCCGCTACACCGGCGATCTTCTCGGTGGTAGAGGTGATATGCTGCATGCCATTCCACAGCTCGCTCGTTAAGCGTGTTAGGCCTTCGTGTCGCTCAACATTCTCCATGAATGAGACCGCACCAACAATCTCATCTCCCTCGAAGAGGGGAACAGCAATCCCAACATAAGGGAAGCCAAAAAGCTCTGGGCCTACGCGAGCCGCTTTGCGCCCGCCTTCGCGCATGGCCAAATCCACTAGCGTTCCCTTCTTAAACTCCTGTCCAGTGACTACTTTGTGGTCAAGGGTCTTGCCCTTCTCGTAGTGCACATAGCGCTCCCTGTCAACTACGGCGATGGCGATGTCTGATGCGATCAGATTCTTAATGTGCGGGGCAACGGCGACAAATGCATCTAATATGTTCATATTTGCTCAGTTCCTCACTTCTTGTTTGTATGCGAGACTATACTAGCGCTATAAGCCAGTTCCACGCTACGGTCAGAGCCGCGAAGATATCGGTGTTTAGTTCCAACCAGTACGCGGCAAGCCCAATCAAAGCAGCGGGGACAGTGGTAATCACTACGGCAGACCACGCCGAACGCCGGTCGAGGGCAATCAGTGGAAGTATGGCATCGCCGTCCTGAGAAATGGCGTTTGCTATGAGGGCCGCAAAAGGCACGTGTCCCTGCATAAACAAGGTGACAAAGATAATCTGTGGTCCACACCCGGGAATCATGCCCACGAGGGCACCTATCAATACTGCCGCAATGCCGGCTGTCCTTAGCATTGATTCGATTAGCAGCTCACCTTGCGCGTAGTCGCCGCGACCGATACCAAGCACGGCCAACTCGTAAACAAGCAATCCCACAAACACCCACGTAATTACGAACGCCGTCTCTTGCGCGTTGTGGATAAGCGTCTCGCGTAAGGAAGTAACCTTCTGTTCCGTCTCCTCGTGCGTGTCACTGGTCAGGAGCTTCTTGCCCAGCAACATCCATACGATCGATAACACGGTACCCAACACGCCGACAATCAACCCGAGGTTAGGTATCGCTAGGGCGTTAATATCTACTTGTGCCAGACCCAGTATGCCCAGCACCAAACCAAATCCTAGCAGCAGCCAATACCAAGCGTACCCATAGTGCGTGATGCGATACGCCAATGTATTGGTCGCCTGATGGCCGCGCGCATGGTGGTGCAAGGTGAGATCGATATCGTCACCGTCGGCGTGCCCAATATGAGGCACACGCACGGTGTGCTGAGCTCTGCTATGCTGCTTCTTGAGTTCACTTTTGCTGCGCCTGTTTTTCTCGTAAGCAGCGCGGAGCTTGCTGCCAATCTGAGTGCCGTCAATGACGTACCCGGTAATCATGCCCACTAATACGGCAATGGTACTTACCACTATGTACTGCCGCGGAATGCCGGCGATCATCACGAATGACGAGTCACCGGTGGTAGCGATTAGTGCCGCCACTACTGCACCAAACGTTACCGAGCCCTTAATGAAGAGCGGCATCAGGAAAATAGCGCCACCACACCCGGGCGTGACTCCAAGCAGTGCCCCAAACACTGGCTGCCAGCGCTTTGACTGCGTGATGGCGGACACAAATCGACCCGACATCTTATAGTTGAGATACCCAAACAAGAGAAGCACTGCCCCTACAAACACACCGATGTCTACAAACGCGCCGGCGGCACTCGCGAGAACTAACTCCAGAACTTTTTCCAGCACCAATGAGCCTCCTTCTTTAGTAGTCGCGCAACTCGCGACTCACTTCATTTACACTTGGCTAAATTCGCTACAATCGGCCCGTCTCCTGCCAGCTACGCCTAAGCTTAAGCGAATGCAATCCTTAGTCTCCCCGCATGGCGCATGGTCTTGACACTCGGGGGGTGAAACTGTACATTGATTCGTAATGAAGGGAAAACAAGGAGAGTGCCTACCTTGACTAGCACAAAACCAGTAAGAGTACGCATCGCCCCTAGCCCCACGGGCGATGCGCACGTAGGAACCGGGCGGACTGCCCTGTATAACTACCTCTTTGTCAAGCAAACCGGTGGGACGTTTATTATGCGCATAGACGATACCGACCTAGCTCGCAACACCGCCCATGCCGAGGCTGGGGTCTACCAAGGCTTACATTGGCTCGGCCTTGACTGGACTGAGGGGCCGGACAAGGGAGGGCCGCATGTGCCTTATCGCCAGAGCGAAAGGCTTGCGCTGTACCACGAGTATGCAGAGCGGCTGCTGACAGCAGGACACGCCTACTATTGCTTTTGCACCGCCGAGGAACTAGAAGCGGAGCGCGCCGCGCAGACTGCCGCCAAAGAAGACCCGCGCTACAGCGGCAAGTGTCGCCTGCTATCGGCAGAGGAGCAAGATGTGCTCCGCTCCTTAGGGCGCATACCCACGATTAGGCTTAAGGTAAAAGGCGGCGTAATCGGATTTGACGACTTAGTGCGCGGTTGGATTGAGACCGACACGTCACTGATGGGCGACTTCATTATCATAAAGTCAAACGGTATTCCCGTCTACAACTACGCCACTGTCATCGACGACTACTTGATGGAGATTAGCCATGTCACCCGGGCAGCGGAACATATCGTCAACACTTTCCCACAGCTACTAATATATGAGGCACTAGGGTGGGACAGGCCACTTTTTGCCCACTTTAGTACGATGCTTAACGAAGACAAGAGCAAATTGAGTAAGCGCAAGGGAGCTACGTTCATCGGGCAGTACGCCGAAATGGGCTACCTACCGGAAGGGATGGTGAACTTTCTAGCCTTCCTCGGTTGGAGCCCCGGCGACAGCGACGAGGAGATGTACACCTTGGACGAACTGGTGGCCAAGTTCTCTTTTGCGCGCTGCACCGCCAGCAATGCCATCTTTGACGTCAAGAAGCTAGACTGGATGAACGCCAAGTGGATTAGAAAGCTCGCGCCAGAAGATCTAGCGCAGCGCATTCTACCCTTCTTGCGCAAAGCCGGGTTAATTGAGGCAGATGTAGACTTTGCCTGGTTGACGCGCATGACGATGTTGATTCAGGAGCGGATGGTCCGTTTAGATGAAGCCCCTGCCGTGGCAGCGGTTTTCTTCCGCGAACCGACAGCCGCTTTAGAAGAAGTGCGCACTGTGCTTGGTGATGCGGACGGCCAGGCTGTGCTCTTGGCGGTGGCGACAGCATTAGAGACCGTTAACTGGACAGAAGCCGACATTGAAAGTGCTCTCCGTAGCCTGCAGCAAGAGCTAGGCCTTACCACCAAGGTCTACTTTATGACCTTGCGCTTGGCCGTTACCGGAAGCAAAGTCTCACCGCCCCTGTTTGCGAGCATCGAGGTTATCGGGCGCGAGCGTGTGTTGAGCCGTATCCGGAGCCTAAGAGAGAGGATGTCGTAGAGGGACGGCACCCTCCTCCGTCCCCAAAATCCTCTCCCAAGGAGGTTTCCCCCGTGACACGTGTTCTTCTTCTTACCGGCTTTGAGCCCTTTGGAGGCGAGAAGATTAACCCTTCGCTAGCAGCCGTGCAACAGCTCGATGGCTACCGGGCAGGCGATATTGCCGTCAAAGCTTTAGGGCTGCCGGTCTCCTGGACACAGGTGACACCGCTCCTGGAGCAGGCCATGCGAGAACATAGCCCGTCCTACGTTGTATCGGTCGGACAAGCCGGGGGTCGTGCCAAACTGGCCGTCGAGCGCATCGGCATAAACATCTGCTTTGGCAAAGATAACGGCGACGAGTCCCGCAACGGCGAACGCATTGTGGCTGCAGCACCGGACGGCTACTTCTCCTCGCTGCCGGTCACTGCTTTGGCCGAAGCCATAAACAAGGCTGGGGTCGGAGCTTACGTTTCGGACAGCGCGGGAACCTACCTGTGTAACTTTACGCTGTTCACACTCGAACACTTGATCCGCCAAGCGAACCTGCCTGTTGCTGCCGGCTTTATCCACATACCGTATATGCCGGAGCAGACAACAGATAAGCCACAGCAGCTTCTCCCGAGCATGTCACTAGAGACAGTCGTTACTGGCCTTAAGGCCGCCGTTAATTATCTAGCAGGCCACTCCTAGGCAAAGATTGACAAGAGGGGGAACTACGATTAAGCGAAGGTTCGTGGCGCTGTTGCTAGGGATATGCCTTATGGTCGCAGGCAGCGACGTGGCACAGGCGACGCCTAATTTGGATTTCTTCGGGCTCTTTAACAACCACGGCTCTGTAATGCTGGTGATTGATGCTGAGACGGGAACGATTGCCTTCGCCAACCAAGCGGCTCATGCCTTCTACGGTTTTCCGGGCGTGGAGCTTGTCGGCATGAACATTAACCAAATAAACACGTTGTCGCCCGAGGAGGTAGCCCGAGAGCGCCAGGCAGCCGCACGTGAAGAGCGAAACTTCTTCATCTTCCGCCACAGACTGCATTCGCAGGAGATTCGCACGGTAGAAGTGCGCTCTTATCCTATCCGATTGCAGGGCGAAACCTTCCTCTATTCGATTATCACCGATATCTCTGACAAACTCGCACTTGAGGCGGCACACGCACGCAACACGCGCTTGACCATCGCCATGTTGGGTTTGGTGATGATAGTGCTCGGGCTAACCGGCGTTATTCTGCTTCTGAGTGCTAGGCGCGAGGCGCGGCTACGCAAGCTCTTTGAGCAAAGCGAAAGAAAGTATCGTGGCATGATTGCCAACGTCCCCGGCATGGTCTACCGCTGCAAGTTCGACAGGCGCTGGACCATGGAGTTCTTAAGCCAAGGATGCATGGAACTTACGGGCTACGAGCCGAGCGAGCTACTAGGAAACGCGGTAATAGACTTTAACAGCATTATTCATCCCGACTACCGCGACCTGCTGTGGGAGAAGTGGCAGTTAATAGCCACACAGGGCGGCACCTTTAATGCTGAGTACCGGATTGTCACTAAGAGCGGTCGCGAGAAGTGGGTTTGGGAACAGGGATACGTAGTCTATAAGGAAAACGGTCAAATTGAAGCACTTGATGGCCTGATTATGGATATATCTAGGCAGAAGGAAACCCAGCTAATGCTGCAAAAGAACGAAGCTAAGCTTTGGGCCACTTTAGTATCCGTGGGAGATGGCGTAATTACTACCGATGCCTATGGAAGGGTCGAGTTTCTTAACCCTATCGCAGAGCGTCTAACCGGATGGGCTGCTGCAGATGCGATAGGCGAACCGTTCACCCGGGTCTTCTCAATTCTTAGGGAACATGACCGTGCAACCGCGGCAGACCCTGTTCAACAGGTTTTTGCAACCGCTGACGTCGTCACCTTGCCCGCTGATACAATCCTTGTGTCAAGGCACGGTGAAGAAAGAGCCATCTCGGACTCGGCCGCCCCAATTAAGGACGCCACCGGAGCACTGACAGGTTCTGTAGTTGTCTTTAAGGACTGTTCACTAGAGAAGGCGCGCCAGCGTGAAATCGAATACATTAGCTTTCGCGATTATCTGACAGGATTATATAACCGACGTTTCTACGAGGAGGAATTGCGGCGGTTAGATACGCCTCGCAACTTGCCCCTAGCCGTCATTATGGCTGATGTCAACGCCCTAAAGACGATTAACGACGCCTTTGGTCATGAGGCCGGCGACGAAATGCTTTTAAAAGTAGGCGCCGTGTTAAAGCGTGAATGCCGCGCGGACGACATCGTGGCACGCATTGGGGGCGACGAGTTTGTTCTGCTGTTACCAAAGACCACCGTGCAGGCTGCAGAGGCAATCGCACTCCGCATCGCTGAGAGGGTCAAGGATGAAGTGGTTTGTGGTGTTCCTGTGTCTGTCTCCTTAGGTTGGGCTGCTAAGACGGTAGCTGCGGAGTTAGCTGCCGATACACTCAAGCACGCAGAAGATCTCCTCTACCGCAAGAAAGTCATTGAAAATGTAGATACTCGTAATGCCGTCGTGCGCAGCATACTGCAAACCTTGTTCACACGTAGTCCTAGCGAGGCGATTCACGCTGAAAGGGTCAGCGAGCTAAGTAGCAAGTTAGCTCGAGAACTTAACCTCAGCGCGCGCGAGGTTGAGGAGGCCGGCAGAGCTGGCCAAGTACATGATATAGGCAAAATTTCTTGCTCCACCCACTTGTTGTTGCGCGAGGCCCCTTTGACTGATGTGGAGCATGCGGACCTCCGCCGCCATCCGGAGACTGGGTACCGCGTGCTGTCGACCGCAACAGAATTTGCTTCTGTAGCCGATGCCGTTTTGTCTCATCATGAGTGGTGGGATGGAACCGGATACCCGAAAGGATTGCGCGGAGAAGACATCCCCCTACTAGCGCGCATCATTGCCGTAGCTGACGCTTATGCCGACATGATCTCCCCATATCCCTATCGGCAGGCCCGAACACACTTGGCTGCTTTAGAGGAGCTTCAGCGTTGTGCCGGCTCGCAGTTTGACCCCGAGGTTGTGCGTTGTTTTGTAGAGAAGGTTATGACCTCATCTGTCTAGCTATCGCTTGAGCTACCGCATCCTTGCGCTCTGTATAGAGCGCTTTGTTTGTTTCAAAGAGATTGTTGCCGTGGACGTCGATAGATACAATCAGCGGACCAAGTTCTTTGACGCGCATAATCCAGAAAGCTTCAGGCATGCCTAGGTCTAGCCACTCGACACCTTCTAATTCTTCGACTGCTGTCGCGCCTAGTACGGCGCATCCGCCGGGGAACACGCAGTGCAAGGCTTTGTGCTCACGACAGGCCGCAGCCGTCTTGGCACCCATACCTCCCTTGCCGACGACAACTTTTACGCCTGTCGCGGCGATGAACTCGGCTTCAAACCGCTCCATACGCATACTGGTCGTTGGGCCGATAGCTACCATTCTGTAGCCTTCGGATGTCGGCTCGACGATAGGCCCAGCGTGGAAAATAGCTTTGCCGGCAATGTCGTAGGGCAAATCTTGACCAAGCTCAATAACGCGCCTATGCGCTACGTCGCGGCAGGTAACTATGTGCCCGGTAAGATAAACTATGTCCCCGGCCTTTATGTCTAACAGGTCGGCGTCGCTGATGGGCGTATGCAGTACTCGCTTCATATCGCAACCCCCCGGTGTGAGACTAATTCATAGGTCAGGTCATCGTGTAATACTAAAGTGCCGCGGCGATGCGCCCAGCAACCGACACTTACTCCTACAGACAATGACGAAGGATGCCTTGCGGCAGTCTCAACGTGCACGCCCATCACAAAAGCCTTGCCGGGCAGTCCCTGTGCCCCCACCCCCAGGTTATTGAGTCCTTCTGCTAACAACTGCTCGAACTGCGTTCCACGCGGGTTCGGGTGGGAAGTACCAAGCGGGCGCAATATAGCCTTTTTAGACAAGAGCGACGCAATCTCCGCCGAGCCGGCAATTCCTACGCCTACTAACAATGGCGGGCATGCGTTGACGCCAAGCTCCACCATTGTGTCTAGTACATACTTCGCCACGCCGTCATAACCCGCCGAGGGCATTAGCGTGATTGCTCTGCCTGGCAGACTACCGCCGCCCCCCGCCATGTAAGCTTCGATTTCCACTTCGTTGCCGGGAACAATGTCCCAGTAGATAAAGGGAATACGCTCACCAGTGTTTGTGGCAGTGTTCTTCTCATCAAGTATGGCCACGGCGTTGTGGCGCAAGGGAGAACTGACAGTAGCCTCTAGCACGCCTTTCGTTAAAGCCTCTTTAAGAATGGGCAGTAGCTTAGAGTCACTGCCCACCTTTACATAGAAGCTAATCACGCCGGTATCCTGACAAATAGGGCGATTAAGTGCTTGGGCCTGTGCCATGTTCTCGAACATAGAGTCGTAAATGACTTGCTCTAACCCCGCTGCGGCATCAGTGCGCATCTCGGTTAGGCGCTGCATTACATCGTCTGGCAACCGCTTGCCGACGATATCTAGGAAGCGTGCGATTAGAGACGTAAGCTCTGCCACATTGTCTGTCAAAGTGCGACCTCCCTTTGTCATTGCGGGCTAACGACTTACATGTGTAGCGTGTGCTAACTTCCGCACGGCCTCGGCCACGGTGGGAACGACACGCCCGTCAAATGGGTCTGGGATGATGTAGTCGGGATGAAGCTCGTCGTCATTTAACACGCTGGCTATGGCGTGAGCGGCAGCTAGCTTCATCGCCTCGGTAATGCGACGCGCGCGGCCGTCGAGTGCCCCGCGAAAAATACCTGGGAAGGCCAAGACGTTGTTTACTTGGTTAGGAAAGTCAGAGCGTCCGGTACCAACTATAAAGGCTCCTCCTGCTTTGGCATCCGCCGGCATAATCTCGGGCACAGGATTGGCCATAGCTAGTACGATTGACTTCTGGCTCATGCGTGCCACCATGGCACTCGTCACCGTATTGGCCGCAGACACGCCGATAAACACATCGGCATCGACGAGTGCATGTGCCAATTGCCCTGTTTCGCCCTGCGGGTTAGTCAATGCGGCGAGTTCTGCTTGGGGTTGAGATAACCGTGGGCCGGACGGGGAGATTATGCCCTGACGGTCACACACCCGCATGCTTTTCACACCGGCCATGAGCAGGAGCTTAGCGATAGCCGTTCCGGCCGCACCGGCGCCGTTTATGACGACTTTGACGTGGTCAATCTTTTTGCCAGCTACTCTTAGAGCATTCAGCATGGCGGCCAGAACCACGATAGCCGTACCATGTTGATCATCGTGGAACACAGGAATGTCTAACCTCTCCTGCAACTGCCTTTCAATTTCAAAGCAGCGTGGCGCGCCGATGTCTTCTAGGTTAATGCCGCCAAAAGTAGGGGCCATGAGCTCGACGGCACGAACAATCTCGCCTACATCTTTCGTGTCCAGACAAATGGGTACGGCATCTACTCCGGCAAAGGCCTTGAACAAAATGGCCTTGCCCTCCATCACAGGTAACGCCGCCTTAGGACCTATGTCGCCAAGACCAAGTACGGCCGACCCATCCGTCACTACGGCCACCAAGTTCCCCTTTGTGGTGTAGCGATAGACATACTCGGGATTCTGATGGATCTCCTTGCATGGTTCCGCCACACCAGGCGTGTAAGCTACGGCTAGCTCGGCGCGACTAGAAAGAGGAACTTTGCTGACGACTTCGAGTTTGCCTTTGTTCTCTTCATGCAGGCGCAATGCCTGCTCGCGCATTGACATGTGCTCATCCCCCTAGAAGGCCATAAATATTATCTAAGAGTACAGCGGCAGATAGCGCTGAACAACCTCCCAGTCAAACTCCTCCCACACGCGCGTGTCGGATGCAGCGGCTACGGCCCGCAACGTCGCAAAGTCCCATTCCGCAACAACAATCTCTTCTTTGTCGAGACTTGACGCCTCTGCCAGAACGCCGGAGAGATCGGGCGTAAGGTCGATCGGTGCAAGGATAGAAGACCGCCCGCAGTATGGCTCCTTAAATTTGAGGCTCAGGTCGTTCTTCCCCACCAAGCAGCTATGTAGACCAAAGACCTGATTGTCTTGTACGCGCGACCATGCACCGGCGCGAATTTTGGCGAAGCATCTCTCCCCCGGACAGGCCGACACATTAATTAGGGCTTCCGCGCCCTGGAAAGCCATGAATCTCCCGACTTCGGGAAACATGCCCTCATAACAGATGGTAATTCCAAGCTTGCCAAAATCGGTAGCAAACACTTTAATCTCCTCACCGGGAGAACACAAATGCCTGTCTTCGACGTAGAGATGTATCTTATTCTGGTAGCCGATAGTCTCGCCGTCCGGCCCAAAGAGATAGGAGGCGTTGACTATGCGCCCGGTCACCTCGTCCGGCAAGTAGCTACTACCGGCTACAACATACATGTTGTGCGCGCGTGCTTCCGCAGCAAAAATATGTAAGTAAGAGCGACGCATGCTTAGGCCGTGCTTGTCTAACGTCTGCTTAAAAATGCCTGGCAAGTCCTGCACCGATGAGGCCGTATCCACAAGCTTTCCGAGCAGTCTTTGACCCACCGACAAGAGCCCGTGAGCATCATCCTCGTTGTAGGCGGCCATCAGCACCCGCACTAGCGGAGCTGCCAAGTATTGCGCCGCGAGCATGGCACCCACCCCTTCGGGGAACACGACCAGTCCACATCCTGTGGCCTTAGCCTGCTGCATAAAGCGGGAAATCTCAGCCCGAAAAGCATCGTCGTTGGGGAAAATCTTCACCTTCTGTTGTACACACGCGACTTTCATCCGTTGCCTCCTTGCGCCATATTGCCACTTATGTTCGCTTTGCGCAGGCATTTTCCTGCACTCTGCCCGTTGACTTGGCAATACCTGCGTGCTATACTTCGTGTGATAATGATTCTCATTCGCACATAAGACATAGAGAGGTGACTAAGTGAAGAAGATCGCAATTTACGGCAAGGGCGGCATCGGCAAATCGACTACGACGTCGAACTTATCTGCTGCTTTAGCTGTGTCTGGCTTGCGCGTCATGCAAATTGGGTGCGACCCAAAAGCCGATTCCACCAAGACCCTGATGTCGGGACGAGTAATTCCCACCGTGCTTGACTCCATTAAAGCCAAGCGGGAAGACCTTAGACTAGAGCACATCGTACATCAAGGGTTTGCCGGTGTGCTGTGCGTAGAGGCTGGCGGGCCAACGCCAGGCGTCGGTTGCGCCGGGCGCGGCATTATCTCGGCTTTTGAAAAGCTAGAGGAGCTTAAGGCTTTTGAAGTTCATCGCCCTGATGTCGTCATTTACGACGTCCTAGGCGACGTCGTTTGCGGCGGCTTTGCTATGCCGCTCCGCGGTGGCTATGCCGAAGAAGTGTACATAGTAACGTCGGGTGAGATGATGTCGCTTTACGCCGCGGCCAATATTTCGCACGCAGTCAGGCAGTTTAGTGTGCGAGGCTATGCCAAACTAAGCGGCCTAGTCCTTAACGCCAAGGGAGTCGAAGACGAGACTGCCTTAGTTGACAAAGCCGCGCGCGAAATCGGCACGGAGATAGTCCACTACATTCCGCGACACCCTCTAGTGCAAAAGGCCGAAAACGTAGGGCGAACCGTCCTCGAGGCCTTCCCTGACTCTGACGTAAGCGGAGTCTATAAGGCTCTCTCTGCCAAAGTTGTTCGTCCGACCGTCACTGCAGAAGCCATATAACCAAACTAGGAGGCGAGAAGTTCCCATGAGAAAATTCCTTGCTCTCACACTCGTAGTCGCATTAGCGGCATTTACTGTCGGTTGCGCTACGCAAACTGCGCAGCCTGCACCTGCCAACCAGCAAGCCCAAACTCCGCCCGTGACGAATCCGCCCGTAAGCACGCCTGCGCCGACAACCCCACCGACAACTCCTGCGCCTGCGCCTGCGCCAAGCGTGGCCGCGCCTGCCCCAACACCATCCACCCCAGTCGTGGCGCAACCCGCAGCTCGTCCGGTGGCCACAACACCCGTAGCGCCTGCCCCCTCGCCCGCACCGCAAGTCCATACTCCGCCTGCGGCTGTTACGCCCGCCCCCACAGAGCCGCATGTCTTTAGGCTCGTCGAGACAGACGGAACAGAACTAGTCCTGGAAGAAATTCCTCGCCGCATCGTAGCGCTGTCGGTCAACACGGCAGGAGTGCTCGCCAGTATGGGGATTATGCCGGTAGGTATGTCCACGACGGCGCGGGCACACCACATATTGCGCGATGTGCCGCAGGTTGGCCGTCCGGCGGCTCCCGACATTGAGCGTTTGCGTGCCCTCAGACCCGACCTTGTAATCGCCAATATTCTCTTTAAGCCTTCTCTCGCGCCTGTCTTTAGGCAACACGGCTTGACTGCCTACTTTATTGACAACCAGCGCTACAGCGACGTGATAGCTAACCTAGAAATGTTCGGGCGCGCGTTCTTCAACAACGCTAACCACGCGCAGGCGCTAATCGACCATATTCGCCAGCGCGAACGCGCGGCTCTGCGGGCTGCGCAAGGTAGGCCTTCACCACGCGTGCTAATCATCTGGGGAACACCGCAGTCCTTTATGCTCTCTACGCAATACTCCTATGTCGGAGAAATGGTCAGCATGTTAGGCGGCCGCAATGTCACCGAAGGCATGAATGTAGCCCGCCACACACAGACCATCCCGCTCAGCATGGAGAACATAATCGCCTTTAACCCCGAGATTATCCTGCGCATCTCGCACGGGTCGCCGGAACAAATGGCCCAGATGTTCCAACGCGAGTTCACGCAGAACCCGGTATGGGGGCGTCTTGCCGCGGTGCAGAACGGTCGCGTCATCGACCTGCCGGTAGACCTGTTTATGTCTAACCCTGGGCTCCCGATGATTGATGCCTTGGAAGCCCTAGCGCGCTTTATGTACCCATAGGTTTTGCGCATGACAGCAAGAAGTGCCGTGCGTCCATTACCTCGCGACTTAAGGGCCGCGAAAAAGATACTGGTTCTGCTGCTAGCGTTAGGCCTACTTGGCACTGTGGCTATCGCCTCGCTCCGTTTCGGTAGCTTAAGCTTTGCGACGCAGGACATCTTGCAGGCTTTGCTTGGTGCCGAAGATACTTTAGCCAAGGTTGTCGTCCTAGACGTACGTCTCCCCCGCATGCTACTAGCGCTTATGGTTGGGGCTAACCTTGCTCTCTCCGGCGCTCTCCTGCAGGCAGTGATGAGAAACCCTTTGGCAGACCCCGGTCTAACCGGGGTCTCCACAGGTGCGGCCCTAGCTGGCGTTACCATTATGTTGGCATTGCCCCAGTTTGGGGCTTTAGTTCCCTTTGCCGCGTTTGTAGGTGGCGCAATTGCCTGCGCACTGGTCTTCGCGCTCGCCTGGAAGCGCGGCATCGAGCCAATTCGCATCATCTTGGCCGGTGTTGCGGTGAACGCAGTCTTTGGCGGCGGCACATCGCTTCTTTCAATCCTCTATAGCGACCGCATCCAAGGCATTTTAATGTGGCTTAACGGCAGTATCGCCGGGCGCAGTTGGTACCACGTGCGCATGCTCGCGCCTTACACGGCTGTAGGGTTGGTGGTTGCCTTACTCTGCATTAAGGCAGCTAACTTGCTGCAGCTAGGCGACGACGCAGCGCGCAATCTGGGTCTTAATGTAAATCTCGCCAGAACGGCCTTGTCATTTGTCGCGGCTTTTCTCGCCGGCATTTCTGTGTCTACCGTAGGCTTAATTGGCTTTATCGGCCTGATTGTGCCCCATGTCTGTCGCCTGCTTATCGGCTCTGACTATAAATTTATGTTGCCGCTCAGTGCCATCCTAGGCGCGTTGCTGCTAATCGTCGCAGACGCGAGTGCTAGGACTATCTTCCGCCCTGTCGAGCTACCGGTTGGCATCATTATGGCCGTTGTGGGCGGACCGTTCTTCCTCTATTTACTGCGTAAAGGGGGCTCGTATCGCGTATGATAACCGCCGAGAAGCTCTGCCTCTGCTATGACAAGAAAAACGTCGTGAGTGACTTTGACTTTGCCGTGCGTCCCGGGGAAATAGTCTCCCTTATTGGGCCTAACGGCTCCGGCAAATCCACTGTGCTTAAGGCCATTTCGCGCCTCATGAAGTGCTCGTGCGGCGTTGTTCATCTAGACGGGCGCGATATCTACAAACTGCCTACGCGCGAGGTAGCAACCAAACTGTCGATACTATCGCAAGTGCATACCAGCCCGCCCGACTTTACCGTGCGCGAACTCGTCAGTTACGGCCGGATACCGCATCAGAGATGGTACGAAACGTTAAACAACGAGGACAGGGAAATTGTCGAGTGGGCCATAGAGCAAACACGGCTTGAAGAGCTTGCCGATAGAACCGTGAACTCACTTTCGGGTGGCGAGCGCCAGCGCGCCTGGATTGCCTTGGCTTTAGCTCAGCGTCCGCAGGTGCTGCTGCTTGATGAGCCCACGACATTCCTAGACATCTGCCACCAGATTGAGGTCTTGGAGCTTGTAAAAGAGCTTAACGCCTCGCTTGGACTCACCGTCATCATGGTGCTACACGACATGAACCATGCCGCGGCCTACAGCCACCGCCTCGTGGTAATTAAAGACGGGCGCAAGGTAGCGGAGGGGACACCTTGCCATGTGTTGACGCCTGCCCTACTCCGGGACGTATATAATGTCCAAGCGGAAATAGCCCTTCATCCGCTGACTGGGAAGTTGTACTTTCACGCTTTAGGGCTAGCCTGCGCTAGGAGGGAACTTGCATGCAACCAAGTTACAGCTTAAGCTCGCTCAGGCGAGTATCGCAAATAAGCACGGCCAAGGATATACGCCAGTTGTCCCACGCGCAGTTCCCCGGCACCCACTGTCCGCTCTTTGGCGTTGCGCTGACGGCAGGCTATATCAAAGATATGGTCGTCCTAATTGTTGGCACGGATGAATGCACCTACTACACTCAGACCTTCAACATGGGGCGGCGGGCAGCCGACAGCAACATGCAGGATAATTTTTGGTCCTTTGCCATCAACCAAGACGACGTCGTTTTTGGCTGCGCCGAAAAAGTCGAAAAGACCATCCGCCAGATTGACGCCACACTTACGCCGCAGGCCATCATGATTGTAACTACGTGCGTTCTAGAAGTAATCGGCGAAGACTATGAGGCGCTAGCCGAGAGCTTGCAGCCGGAGGTTAACGCTAAGCTTCTTGTAGTGCGTACGGAGCACTTTAAATGCAATAGCCATATTCCGGGCATTGAGCGAACTCTGACGGCACTAGCTAAGCTCATGCAGCCGGAGCCGCGCGAAGAAGGCAGGGTCAACATCCTTGGACATCGCTACGGGCAGATTGAAGATACCGAGCTGTTAAAACTCCTCACAAGCCACGGGGTTTCTGTCAACTTGGCTATCCCGTCGCGCTCTACCGTCGCCGAACTAATGAGAGCAACGTCCGCTAGCCTCAATATTGTTACGGACTTCACTGCACTACCGCTCGCAGAAATCATGCAAGACAAGTTCGGCGTACCCTTTGTGTACTTTGACAAGTACATGTCGCCGCGGCGCATTGAGGCCGCCTACACGGAGCTTTCGACGAAGCTCGGACTAGACCTAGGAAGTCATCTGCAAAGCCAGAGACGGGCGCTCGATGACATTATCGCGGCAAAGTCACATGTACTTAAGGGCAAGCGCTTCATCTACGGCAATACGCCGCTCCTAGCGTTTGAGTTTACCGGCTTTTTGGGAGAACTTGGCATGCAGCCGCTCTTAGTGCAGGCACGCGACCTCTACCAAAACGACGCTGCTTACATGGGAGAAATACTGCGGCAAGGCTACGACCCCTATGTCTCGCGCATTGCGAACATCGCACCGCTGCAGGCGCTATACGCGGAGCTTCGCCCTGATGTGTATATCGGCCATGAGAACCCACAGCGCTTGATGGAGCTAGGTATTGTGCAAGTAGCCGTCGATATGGCGGCGTCTAAGCTAGGTTACGAAGTGCCCCTAATGGTACTTCGCACCATTGTCGCTGCCATAGAGGCCTTCGGAGATGCGAAAGGAGCGAAGTTGCATGCAGCTGTATAGGTTTTTGCCCCTCGCCTCCGACCGCATGGGCGCGCTGTGGACGCTATCGACCATCAAGGACTGCTGCATCTTAGAGTATGGACCCGCGGGCACGACCCACTATGGCATCGAGGGACTAATGCATCTTAATGCCGCGATGGAGTCCCGCCTCTTTACCACCCATATGGACGAAACAGACATCGTTTCCGGAGACAGTGACCGACTTGAGCGCACTATCCGCGAAATTGACGCCGTGTATCGCCCGCCTGTAATCTTTGTCTTCGCGTCAAGCATCTCCTCAATTATTGGGACAGACATCGAGACTATTTGCCACGCTTTACAGCCCACGACCGAGGCGAAACTAATCGCCATCAGCGGGGGCGGGTTTAGGGGCGACTTTGCGTTCGGCGTTACGGAAGCACTAGCTGCCTTGGCCAAACACGTAGTGGCTCCGCCTGCTGCGAAGAGTGCACAGACGTTTAACATCATCGGCGCTAACGCCGACTGCTACAACTTCCGCTCGGACGTGCGGGAGATAAAGTCGATGATGGCTGAGTGCTTCGGGCTTAAGGCAAATGCCGTCTTCACTGTCGGGACTTCCGTCGCGGAGATTGCCGGAGCGTCTAACGCCGCGTATAACCTGGTCACACGCCTTGAGGGCATCCCCTGTGCTGAAACGCTAAAGGACACTTACGGCATCCCTTACTTCTACGGCACGCCGTATGGCTACCAGGGATCTGTCGGGTGGCTGAGGCAAGTGGCGGCAGCGTTCGGCTTAAACTGTGACAAGACATATCTAGAAGAGGTCGGACGCACCGCGCGTCAGCACACCATGTACTTCCGCCGCGCGTTTTTTGGCAAGACGCAAGTTTCGTGCGTAGTGTCCGGCAACTACGACCAGGCGGTCGGCATGGCCGGGTATATGAGAGAAATAGGTATAGACGTACGCAAAGTGCTGGTAAACCACAATCGTCCCAGTGCGGCTCTGCGTACAAGTGACGAGTTGGCGGAACGCCTTGTTTTTGCCCCAAGCGAAGACAGGCGCCGTCAAGTGCTGCATGACGAAAAGCCGACCTTACTGCTCGGCGACGGTGTTTTGCTGGAGATGGGGGCTGAAATCCCCGCCAAAATACAGGTGGCCAATCCGAACATTCACAAGACACAGCTCTTTGACGGTACGCCCTTCGTAGGCCCGCGCGGCGCGACCTACCTGTTGGAGCAAATAATAAACGCTCTGCCGTGAGGTGGGAGAGAGTCCCTCTAGTCAGTCGCGGGTTCTACTTGCGCGAGCAAGCTTTGCCGCACAACGGCTTTGGTCTTCCAGACGCCGGAGAAATAGCGGTACGTTGGGACAAGAACAGCTACCGACCACCCAATCGGTATCGACCACCAGATGCCGCGGTAGGTAAGTGCGGTATTCACTAGGATATAGGCAGAGGCTACGCGTATCGCCAGACTCGTCATCGTTGTGAGAGTCGGTATCCAAGCGTCGCCTGCCCCGCGCAACACTCCGTTGAACACCATTAGTGCGCCGAAAACTGCGTAAAACACCGAAACAGTGCGCATATAGTCAATACCTTGCGCCACAATCTCTGCTTGTTCCCCGGTTATAAACAGCCGAATCATCTGCCCGCCGGCAGAAAACACGAGCACTGAGACGATAAGGCAAGCCGCGATGACCATCATTAAGGTAGCTTTAAGCCCCTCAGTCACGCGGTCTAGCCTGTTAGCTCCAATGTTCTGTCCGGTGAAAGTAGATACAGCCATGCCGAAGTTCATAATCGGTATCATGGCGAAGGAGTCCATGCGACTAGCCGCCGTGTAAGCCGCCATCGTCACCGGACCAAATGAGTTAACCAAAGACTGCACTACCATCATGCCGACCGAGGCTAGAGCCTGCTGCAGCGAGGACGGGGCGCCGATGCGCACCATTGTCCAGAAGATGCCCCAGTCAAACACAAGTTCTGCCCGCGTAAACTGCAGCAGGGGCACTCGCTTGTAAATGTAAACGAACGTAAGCACAGAGGAAATGCCTTGGGCTATGAGGGTAGCCCACGCCACACCTCGCACGCCAAGACCTAAGCCCACGACGAAGTAAATATTAAGGCCGACATTTAACAGACTGCTGATAATCAAAAAGTATAACGGCGTCTTGGAGTCTCCTAACGACCGCAGGATGCCGGCGAAGGCATTGTAGGCGAACATAAACAAGATGCCACCAAAGAATATCTGCATATAGGCGGTGGCGTCACCTAAGATTACGTCTGGCGTGTTAAGCAGTAACAGCAACGGGCGGCTGAGAACGACGCCCACCGCACCCAGAAAGGCCGCGAAAATCAGCTGAAAGGAAAGAGCCGTGACGACGGCGCGGCGCGTCCTGACCATGTCCTTCGCCCCAAAGAACTGCGAGATTACGACTCCGGAACCCATCGTCATCCCTAGCACTACTGAAACCAAAAAGAAAATGATGGGGAAGCTTGTCCCTACCGCCGCAAGCGCATTCGGGCCTACATACCGCCCCACTACAATGGCATCGACCATGTTGTAAAGCTGCTGAAAGATGCTGCCAATAAACATAGGTACGCTAAAGGCCCAAATTAACTTCGCGGGTGACCCCTGTGTCATATCCCTAAGCATGTGCGACTCCCCCTGTCTGTTCATGCTTAGGATATCATACTTTTCGGTAGTGTTGCTATGGGCGCAAGTGCGAGAGTGGGGTTGCCGGCTCCTAGTAGAGGGAGTGCCTAGTGCCTAGTGCCTAGTGCCTAGTGCTCAGTGCCCAGTAGAGCGATGTCGCAATGGCCCCCGGATCTCCTTATGCCTTTGACCTTTCCACCCCACTACAGCTCAAAGCTCAAAGCTCAAAGCTCACTGCTCACAGCCCATTCCCCTCAAGCGACAAGCGACAAGGGACAAGCGACATACAGGCGCGGCTCAAAGCTCACAGCTGGCGGCCCACCCAGCGCTCGGATGCCGTGGTTACCTGAAGAATCTCTCTATCTATAACCACACGTCCGGTGTTTTCATCCCAGCTGACGGCGTATCCTAGCTGTTCGAGCAGCATGCGGGTGGGCACGAAGCTTCTGCCGGAGGCCATAAATCCGGGAAACTCGCGAGTTTCACCGTTCATCTCAATGGGGACATTGGCAAAAGAGGGCTGTTCACCTAGCTCTAAGCGGATGTCGCGCATAAACCTAGCCCACTCCGGCAGAATCAGGCGTGGGCAGTTTTTGCCTGTCCAGTCGCGGTGAGTTCTCACCTGCTCCGCGCCAAACCCATGGCGCCGCAACAGGCTCACTACAAACAACACTGCTCGCCGCCACACCACGTGCTGATTGCCGCTTTCACATATCTCTACGCCGATAGAAGCGGCGTTGCCGGACTCGGCGTGATAGGCCATTTCAAAGTCTGGGATGGCCTGTATAATGTTTGTTTCGTCTAGGACATAGTGCCACGAGGCGAAGTTCCCGCTGTTTAAGTTTACCGGATTGTCGAGCCAAGCGCGCTCGTTAGCGGCGGTGCTGCGTGGGTTACCGGTATTGTGTACGGTGATAGATGTCGGCACAATTGCGCGCCCCGGCCGAAATCTGTGCCCAACGCTAAGCAGCGCAGTAGTTACTTCCACAAACTCACTCCCCCAAACTCGCTTTGTATCAGAGTATGCGCGTCGTGAGCAGTTGTCGTCAAGCATCTAGCAGGCCTCGACAACGGTCGACAGCAAGCGCCAAAAAATCACATGAATTCCACACACACACTGACAAATATTGCGTCATATAGTTGGTAAATTGTCTATACAAGTAAAGAAAGGAGAGAGAACGTTGGCTAAGGTGCTTATCGTTGAGGATGAGCCCGGCATTACCCTGGTGCTCACGCAGCTGTTGCTTGAACATGGACACGACGTAGCCTCCGCCCCGAATGGTAGGCGCGGGTTCCAGCTACTCCAGCAGCAAGTGCCCGACATCACATTTGTTGACCTGCACATGCCCGAGATGGACGGCAGAACGCTGGTCGAACTTATGCAAACCGATGTTAAACTGCGCCATATTCCTGTGGTAATCATGACAGGGTCGCTCTTGCATGCCGACATCCTCCCGCCTTGGGGCTCCTTCCGCGCTGTCCTGAGAAAACCCTTCGACCTTGCTGACGTGCTGTGCTGCGTGGAAGCGATGGCTTGACTGCTTCTCGCCTAAGGAATATTATCAGGCAAAGACGAGTGAGGAGTTGTTCACATGGATCCCAAAGCTTCTCCGGGCGCCCTTTCGTTCACTCCCCTGCGAGTAAGGAACCTAGAGCTACGCAATCGCTTAGTGCTCCCCCCAATGTGCCAGTACGGAGCACGCGAGGACGGCCATGTCACACCTTACCACTTAGCGCACTACGGGGCCAGGGCGCTGGGCGGAATGGGTCTGGTAGTGCTCGAAGCTACGGCAATCCATCCTGACGGCAGAATTTCTGGCAACGATCTAGGCCTGTGGTCGCGGGAGCAAATCCCGGGGCTTAGAAGTATAGCGGAGATTGTTAGCTATAACGGGGCAGCGCCCGGCATTCAGATTGCTCACGCCGGCCGCAAGGCTTGGCGTCACGTGAAGCGGCTCGTAGCGCCATCGGCAGTCGCCTTCTCGCGCGACCATGCCGTACCGAATGCGCTCACGATAACAGAGATCTCAGCCCTGGTGCAGGAGTTTGCACAGGCGGCGCTATACGCATGGGAGGCGGGCTTTAAGGTCATCGAAATACATGCGGCACATGGATATTTGCTGCATGAGTTCCTCTCTCCCCTCGCCAACAACCGCACCGACGAGTATGGCGGCTGTGGCGAAAACCGACTCCGGCTGCTTAGGGAAGTGGTCAGGAGTTGCCGACACGCCTTGCCGGAGGAGGCCGTGCTTACAGTGCGCATTTCGGGCGCCGAGTTTAGCGGCACCGAGCACGAATATACGCCCAAAGATGCTGCCGGGATAGCTGCCGCGCTCGCCGCAGACGGAATTGATGCCATACACGTAAGCGGCGGCGGAGTACTGCCTGTGCGCCCGCAGGTCTGGCCGGGTTATCAGCTTGGCTACGCCAAACAGGTTAAACAGGTCGTATCGGTGCCGGTGATTGGCGTAGGCATACTAGGCAAACCTGAGCTAGTCGAGTTTGCGCTGCGCGAAGGCTACTGCGACCTCGTAGCGGTAGGACGCGCCGCGCTAGCCGACCCGCATTGGCCTATTACGGCAGCTCGTTCACTCGGGGCAGAACTCCCGGTCCCCGAGCATATGCGGCTTAACCTCTCGCGGTAGGGCCAGCGCTGTATCCCATAAATTACCGCATTGACACCCCGCACGCCAAGCGGTATACTTTCAGGCAATTACATTCGCACAAGCGTTGATGAGGAAAAGTACGCGCGGGAAGTAGTCACAGAGAGTTGGCGGTGCTGGGAAGCCGATACGATGCTCGCGCAGAAGAACATCTCGGAGCTTTCACCCGAAATCTTAGCGAAAGTAGGCCTGAACGGGGACACGCCGTTAATGTGAGGCCGCCTGCGGGCGGTCGCTAAGCGAGCTCTCAGCTCAAGTAGGTTGGTACCACGGAAGCAAGCCTTTCGTCCTTTACGGATGAAAGGCTCTTTATATTTTTAACAGGAGGTTAGGCACATGTGCAAATGCATCGTACCGGCACACTATAAACCGCTGCTTGGAGTCAAAGACACCCAAATTGCCATTAAGCGCACCAAGGACTTCTTTGAGAACGCACTAGCGGAGGAGCTGAACTTAACGAGAGTGTCTGCGCCCATGTTTGTGACGCAACAATCCGGACTCAACGATAACCTAAACGGCAGCGAGCGTCCGGTGGGATTTGATGCACGCGCTCTAACCTACGGACCTGGGTCGCTAGAGCTGGAGGTAGTGCAATCCCTAGCCAAATGGAAACGCATGGCGCTTTACCGCTATGGCTTCCCTTTGGGCAGCGGCCTCTATACCGATATGAATGCCATTCGCCGCGACGAAGAGCTCGACAACACTCACTCTATCTACGTCGACCAATGGGACTGGGAGCGCGTAATCTCCCGTTCCGAGAGGACGCATGCGCATTTAATGGATGTCGTACGAAGCATCTACAGAGTCTTTAGGCACACCGAGCAGCATCTGCACGCGCATTATCCTGCGCTCGTGCCATCTTTGCCGGAGGATATCTTTTTTATCACATCACAAGACTTAGAGAATCGCTACCCTAATCTAAGCCCTAAAGAGCGCGAAAACGCTATCGCGCGGGAAATGGGGGCCGTGTTTATCTCGCAAATCGGCGGCACGCTTCTCTCTGGGACTAGACATGATGGGCGAGCACCTGACTACGACGACTGGAGTCTTAACGGCGACATAATCTTTTGGTTTCCGGTGCTCGAAGCAGCACTAGAGCTCTCCTCGATGGGCATTAGAGTCGACGCGCATGCTTTGCAGGAGCAGCTAATGCTAAGCGGGTGCGAGGAGCGCGCCAAGCTTGACTACCACAGTAAAGTGCTGAGGGATGTTCTCCCCCTGACTGTAGGCGGCGGCATCGGGCAGTCGCGCATCTGCATGTTCTTTCTGCGCAAGGCCCATATCGGGGAAGTACAGGCTAGCGTGTGGCCGGACGAGACTGCCGCGGCCTGCGAGAGAGCTGGTATCACCTTGCTGTAGACAGCACCGAAGCGGCCCCCACTGGTCGTCCAGCGATTGACACCTAGTACGGCTCATGCTATAGTGCATGCAGTAACGATTCTCGCAAAGGAGGCTGATCTAATGGGTAAGAAGTCTGTCAGTATAGCCAATCTCGATGTCGACAAGTTGATTCAAATGCTTAATGAAGCTCTCGCTGAGGAGTGGCTAGCGTACTACCAGTACTGGATTGGAGCTCGCGTAATGGAGGGGCCCATGCGCAGTGAAATTGAGCCGGAGCTCCTACTGCACGCCACCGAAGAGCTTGCGCATGCCGAACTGCTAGTGGATCGCATCCTACAACTAGGTGGAACTCCTCTACTTAATCCCGCGCAGTGGCCGAAGTTCGCGAAGTGCCCTTACGAGGAACCCACTGACCCCTACATCGAGGTCATTTTGACGCAAAATCTTGAGGGAGAGCGTTGCGCCATTGCCCGTTACGAAGAAATCGCTAGCTTCACTAACGGCAAAGACCACGCCACCTACCAGATGGCTGTGCAAATCTTAAACGACGAAATCGAACACGAACAGGACATCGAGGATTTCCTCGTGGACATCAACCGCATGAAAGACGATATCCGCAAATTAAGAATGTGCTAGACTGAAAGAGAGCGCCTCCCTGCTGGGAAGCGCTCTCTTTTCTTTTGCGTCGCAGATAGTCTTACTGGACTTACTCAGGGCGCACCAGTGATAGTAGGCGCAAATCACTGCCGTCTGCGTTCACCCGCCATTCGGCCTCCCCAAGTTCCTGCCTAACCCGCTGACGCAACGCGGCGTCGCGGTAGCGGTGGTCCTCTACCCCACGGACGGCCACAGTCCTAAAGCGAAGCGACTCGCCGTCAGCTTCCCAAGTGACTTGGCGAATCCACGGCTTAAAGTCGGTGACCGTCAGGCCCGGGAAAAGTTGCGCTAGCATTTGCTCGCCCGATATACTCGCTATCCTCTCTTTGCTGCTCACGCAGTCGATGTACAAAGTGCTAACGGGATCGTTATACGGTGGTAACAAACTCCCATCATCAAAGACGAACCCCGGGTTGCCGTATTTGATGTATTGCCCGTTAGGAGACCACTGCGGTTCCCAAGTGACCTGCCGCTCGCCAGTCGGCCAGCGCGGGCTCCACGCGAAGGCACTGCCAAAATTAGCCATTCCCATCAGATGCGGCCGCATCGTAGCCAAATCAAAGAAGCCGACTAAGCCCATGCCGTGAAACATACCGCCGCGGCCAACGAAAAGCAGGCCTAGATTCTCCCCGTCCGGCGACAAGCCGAACAGCCGCAGGACTTCAAGTGTTGCCCCCCCACCCCGACCATGCAAATTGCTGTCGCTAGGAATGAGATGCGCCCAGTGCTTACGCAACAGCTCTTGCACTGCTTGCCCCTGCATCAGCACGGTCCCATCGCGCAAGTCCATTAACAACACATCGGTTTCCTCCGCGTGCATGGCATGAAAAGCCGCATAGGGAAATTCTACCTGCTCCAAAACCATCAGCCTGTTCCCGACCATAACCTGCATATTAGGAAAGCGCGCGACTGCGTCGCCGGAACGAGCCACGGTAGCTAAGACCTCGTCAAGTGTGGCGTGTGGCTCTACGTCAGCCATCAGTTCGCGGGCCCGACGGCGCTGCCAGGTTTCGATCAAGAGACCATACCCGAGCTCCCGCTCGCGCGTCACTAGGCGGTCGCTCTCTCTCTGTTGAGACAAATACCCGCGCAAGAGCGCCTGGAGCGCAAGGTTATCGGTTGAAGCTAACAATCGCGCCGCTACCGGCACGCCTGCTATCCCCACTTGGTAGAGCACGCCGACATCAAATTGCGACAACGTGCCGTCCAAGTAACGCGTCGCGTTGTAATTGACTACAAAGCCTTCTACGTTTAGCCAAGAAAAGGCCAGCATGATGAGCACTCCGGTCGCTACCGCCAAGCGCACGCGCGAGTAGCGGAACTTCTCACCGAGTACGAGGCTAAAGAATACTACCGCAAGCAAAGTCAAAACTGCGGCAGGCTTAACTCGCATCATGGTAAGGCCAAACTGGTCAATGTAAAGCCAAAGCTTACTAAAGGCTGTGCCGATAAGTAGCAGTGTTAACAAAGACAACAGACTTAGCATACTCTGTGTGACAACGCTCTTGCTTATCTTTGCCTCCGTGCCGAGGCGGACGAAGGTGATTACACCTAAGTTTAACACCGCGACGACACAGAGCTCAAAAAAGCCTTGTCTTGCAAACTCAGCGACGGATACCCAGTTCTCGGGCAGGCGCCCGAGAAAGGCCGAGAAGAAGTACGGTAGCTGCGCGGCAATGAACGCTAGGTACAGTGCATTAATCACTGCGAGCAGCGTCGCGGCGGTAACGACCGGCATAAGGCGATATCCCGCGAGACTAGCTTCGGGGAGCGCGGCTGCCTTATCCTGCCGCTCTATGCCGCGCAGCTTGTTACCTACGACCAACGCAAAAATGTATGCGGCGGTAGGTATGCCAAGCACAAGCTGCAGCTTAAGCAGCGGCGGTATGCCAAGATTAAGGCGAAAGCCGGACAGCCAGCGCCAAGCCTCACCAAAGCCACCGGCATCGGCGGCACTAAGGAGGGGCATGACTAGCGATATAAAGATTAGCCCTAAACCAAGGCCCAGTAGGCTCGGCCAAGCCTTACGGCCTATCCCCATCCCCGGTCGCTTAATGCCTGCGAGGCTGCGGTATTGTAGCCCTAAGCCCAGAAACGGCACGGCGATAATTCCGTTCAAGAAGTCTAATACGCTCCAGTCGCTGGTCTTACCTTTAGCTGTGTTGCCGGTAGCCATTACCACCCAATAAGTCGCGGCTCCAAACAAGAACAGAAATCGCCACGGCGCAATCGTCTGCGCGTTCCAAACAGCAAACGACATTGCCGTCGCCAACACCACCGCTAGCCACAGCCGCGCCTCGGTATTTTGCCTGACACCTGCAGAGCGAAAGTACCAGCTGACAGCCGCGACATACACGACCGTGAACAGCGTCATGCCCCACCCCTGAAATCCAAAGACCATGACGATAAGGAGCCACCGCCAAAAGAGAAACCCCACCACAAAGGCAATTAAGGCGAACCACTGCTCATGAAGCAAAAGGGACGTTGTGCCAAGAAGGTGAATGAGTACACCTAAGGTGTGCGAAAGACGCTGTGCTACACAAGAGATGAGGGTAGGCCCCTCGGAGCCGCTATGCAGTTGGAGGCTCCAAACCACCTTAAGCTGCGGTGACCAAAAGTCACGGTGGTGAACGTTAAGGCGAAAAGTCGGGGATGAGACCCCGGCAGGTATGGGCTACGGAGACGAATGAAAATGAACCGCCGATGAAGTGCCGGAATGCTTCAGATGTCATCAAAATCGGGGCCTCGTCCCTGCCCCGAGATTAACCTAGAGGACAAACT